>JBDNFZ010000112.1:0-5341 GCA_041689555.1 Opitutaceae bacterium
AAACCAGGTCGACCTCTTCGACGGCATCGTCCAAGCACTGGCCGCTCAGCCTTGGCTACCGCCGAAACCCCCGCCCGTTTCCCAAGCCCAAGCACCGCCAAACTCACCTCAGGCTAAAGTTGCCGCCTGAGCAGTTACAAATGTATAAAGAAATCGCGGACACGTTGGGCATCACCAGCAACACGGTTTCGTGTTACATCCGGCGCATCTACGAAAAGCTCCACGTCCGGTCGCGGATGGAAGCGGTGGCGAAATTATCGTCGCGGCACTAGGCGGGCCTCGGCGATTGCCATCCCCATCCCGACCGATGTCAAAGCGGTGGCCGCCGGCGAATCGTCCAAGCTGACCGCAACCGAAACACAGGAAACCTCCCCAGAAAAACTTCGGCTAGCTCTGCGGCCAATTTCCTCAAGAGTGTCGCTTCTACCCATGACCAACTACGTTGCCCAAGGCGGCCTCCAAGTCGCCACCGTCCTCAATGACCTCCTCACCCAGCGCATCTGCCCCGGCAGCGATCTTGCCCCGGCCAACGTGTGGACCGCGTTTGAAACCATGGTCGCCGACCTCGCGCCAAAAGTTCGCACGCTGCTCGCCAAGCGCGACGAATTTCAGGCGAAGATCGACGGCTGGCATCGCGCCCGCGCCGGCCAACCGCACGATGCGGCGGCCTACAAAATGTTTTTGACGGAGATCGGTTACCTGCTGCCCGAGGGTGCGGCTTTCTCCGCGACTACCACGAACGTAGACGCCGAAATCGCCACCATCGCCGGGCCGCAATTGGTCGTGCCCGTCACCAACGCCCGTTATGCGCTCAATGCCACCAACGCTCGTTGGGGCAGCCTCTACGACGCGCTCTACGGAACCGATGTGATTCCGGAAACCGAAGGCTGCGAGAAATCCGCCGGCTTCAATCCCCGGCGCGGCGCGAAAGCCGTCGCTTTCGCCCGCCAGTTTCTCGACAAATCCGCCCCGCTGGTCGAGGGCAGCCACAAGGACGCCGTCGCCTACGCCGTGACCAACGGGAAGCTCGTCGTTTCGCTCGCCGATAAGACTGAAGTTGCGTTGGCCGATCCGCTGAAGCTGGCCGGCTACACGGGTGACGCCGCCGCGCCGAAGAGCCTCTTGCTCGTTAATCACGGCCTGCACATCGAAATCCAGTTTGACCGAGCCCACTTCATCGGCGGGACCGACGCCGCCGGGATCAAGGACGTCGTCCTCGAATCTGCCATCACGACCATCCAGGACTTTGAGGACTCCGTGACCGTCGTAGACGCGGCGGATAAGGCGCAGGCCTACGCCAACTGGCTCGGCCTGATCCGCGGCGATTTGTCCGAGACGTTTACGAAGGGCGGGCGCTCGTTGACCCGCACGCTCAATTCCGATCGCAGCTACACCAAACCCGACGGCGGCGTGCTCACCCTGCCGGGCCGGAGCCTGCTCTTCGCCCGCAACGTCGGTCACCATATGTTCACCGACGCCGTGCTCGACCGCGAGGGGAAGGAAATCCCCGAAGGTTTTCTCGACGCGCTGTTCACCTGCCTGATCTCGCGGCAAGACGTGAAGGGAATCACGAAATTATCCAATTCGCGCACCGGCAGCATCTACATTGTGAAACCCAAGATGCACGGGCCGGACGAGGTCGCGTTGACGTGCGAGTTGTTCGGCCGGATCGAAGACGCGCTCGGCCTGCCGCGTTTCACGGTCAAGGTCGGGATCATGGATGAAGAGCGCCGCACCACTGTGAACCTCAAGGAGTGCATTCGCGTGGCGAAGGATCGCGTGGTCTTCATCAACACGGGCTTTCTCGACCGCACGGGCGACGAGATTCACACCAGCATGGAGGCCGGACCGGTGGTGCGAAAAGCCATCATGAAATCGCAGCCCTGGATTCTCGCCTACGAGGATTGGAACGTGGACAACGGTCTCGCCTGCGGCCTGCGCGGTCGTGCGCAAATCGGGAAAGGTATGTATGCGATGCCCGACCTTATGGCCGCGATGGTCGCGGCTAAGATCGCGCATCCCAAGGCCGGCGCGAACACCGCCTGGGTGCCTTCGCCCACCGCCGCCACGCTCCACGCGATGCATTATCACGAGGTGAACGTGGCCCAACGCCAGATGGAACTCGCCCGGCGCCCGCGCGCCAGTCTCGACGCGATCCTAAGCTTGCCGTTGCTCGGCGCGGCGCGGCCCACCGCTGCGGAAATCCAGCAGGAACTGGACAACAACACCCAGAGCATCCTCGGCTACGTCGTGCGCTGGGTGGATCAAGGCGTGGGCTGCTCCAAGGTCCCCGACATCCACGACGTCGGCCTCATGGAAGACCGCGCCACGCTGCGCATCTCCAGCCAGCACATCGCGAATTGGCTCCGCCACGGCCTCTACACGCAGGCACAGGTCACCGCCACCTTGCAGCGTATGGCGGCCGTCGTGGATCGGCAGAACGCCGGCGACGCGGCCTACCGGCCGATGGCTCCGAACTTTGATCGGAACGTCGCTTTCCAAGCGGCGTCCGACCTCATCTTCAAGGGCGGCGACCAGCCCAATGGTTACACCGAGTTCATCTTGCACGCGCGTCGTCGTGAAGTGAAAGCGCGCGGCGGAAATTGAAAAGAATCGGCGATGGAGTCCTGCGCGAACCGGCAGCCTATCCCCGCTAGGCCGACACGCTCCGGTTGGATCACTGCGATGCTGCTGGTGGGCATCACGTCCGTTCGGGCCGTCGAACCGTTGCCCGTGAAGTTGGTCCTGCATGACCTCACGCCGCTGCACGATGCCACGCGGGTTTTGATCAATCCGCACAAAGGCTGGTATCACCATTTTCCCGATAACCATCCCAACAAATACAAAATCGCCCGCGACGCCGATCTGCTGGAATTCCCCGGCATGGATCACCTCTACATCCGGCTGGCGTGGTCCTACCTCGAACCGAAGGAAGGCCAGTTCGATTGGGCGGTAATTGATCGGGACATCGAGAAGTGGACCGCACACGGGCTGGGCATTGCGTTTCGCATCAGTTGCAAGGAAACGAGCACGGACCGTATCGAACAGCAGTTCGCGACGCCGCGCTGGGTCATGGAAGCCGGTGCCAAGGGAGGCCACTATCGCATGGGAAAGGCCACCGGGCCGGAGGACCCGTGGGAAGTGGATTACGGCGACCCCGTTTTCCTCGCCAAGCTGGATACGTTCCTCGCGGCCTTCGCCGCACGCTACGATGCCAAGCCGTGGCTGCGCTACGTGGACATCGGCAGCATCGGCGACTGGGGCGAGGGGCACGCTTGGGCCGGCAGCCGCAAGAGTTTGTCCTACGCCGTGCGGAAAGCGCACGTCGATCTTCATCTGAAGCACTTCAAGCGCGCCCAACTCGTCATCTCCGACGACTACGTCTACGCCCTCAGCGACCCCGCCGAGCGCGCGCGAATGCACCAACACATTCTGACCAACGGTATCAGCTACCGTGACGACAGCATCATGGTGAACGGTTACTTCGCGGGCACGAGTGAGCGTTTCACCGTGCGCAGCCCGGAGTTTTTCGAGGACACCTACCGCTCGACCCCGACCGTGCTGGAACTCGAACACTACGGGAAAGTGAAAACCCTCGGCAATTGGGAGGCCCGGCCCGGCTCGGCCGCCCTCGAGTTTGGTCAGGGCAAGACCGGGCCGGATTTCTTTCGCGGCGCGGTTGATCTGCTGCACGCCACCTACATCGGCTACCACGGCGATGCGCGCGCGTGGCTGACCGATAATCCTGAGCTGACGAAGGAACTGCTGAACCGGTGCGGCTATTGGCTTTTTCCCGCGTCCATTGAGCTGCCGTCAACCCTCGTCGCCGGCGAAACCGCGCCGCTCACTCTCATGATGGAAAACCGCGGAGCCGCTCCGCCTTATGCGCCCTACGAGTTGCGGGTCAAGCTGACCCGCGCCGGCGATCGCGTCGTTCGACTACTTGCGACGGGATGCAAGTCCTGGCTACCGGGTGCGCCAGTCCCGTTGCACTATCGACTCCCGTTGCCGTCCGACCTCAAGCCCGGCGACTACGACGTAGCGATCAGACTGTTTGATCTCAGCGGCGCAAGCGAGCGACCGGTGGAATTCGCGTTGCGCGCCTCGGCCCGTGATAGCGAGGGTTTTTATAAATTGGCGAGCGTCCCGGTGAGCGCGGCCACGCCATTCGGTCGTTGAGCCGTCAAGGCTCGTTGGACGGCGCGTGATGCGCGGGCAGTTTCACAAATCCACTGTGAAAAGATCATCCCCGTCGATGGCTTGAGACTTCTTCCCGCATCTACCCAGTCAATCGCAGTGTAACCGGAAGCACACCCCTCGATGATCGCCGACGCTGGACGCGCGCGCGCCGCCAAGCAGACCGGCCGGCCGAGGGTCCGCTCTTTTGCCACCATTATTGGGGGCATACACGGATGAGGGCTTCGTGTTACACTTCGCCTCTACCCCACGCCCTTGCCCGTCTTCCCAAACCGGTCACTCGCTAAACCCCTCAGTCTCCAAACGCGCTGATACCCTCGAAACACCGCGCCGTCGCTATCTCCCACCCGCAACATTCCAGACGTCATCCTCCGGGATTCACCCCGCCGCCCCTTTCAGCCTGCTCCCCCAAGTCCGAACCCCACCCCTGAAAACCCCACGAACCAAATTCCTCGCCCGCTGGCGACCAACGTTGCTGGCGCTGCTCGCCGCGCCCGCACTTCTCGCGCAAACCGTCGAGAAGTCACCACCGCCTACGATCGAAGAAGTCGCCGTCGCCCTGTCGCCCTTTGAGGTGAATTCCAGCGTTGATAAAGGCTACGCCGCAGGCGGCACGCTCTCCGGCACCCGTCTGCGCACCGATCTCCGCGACGTCGCCGCGTCCACCACAGTCGTGACGAAGCAATTCATGGAGGACGTGGGTGCCAACAATCTCGCCGAACTTCTCGTTTACACGACGGGCACCGAGGTTTCCGGTCTTGGGGGCAACATGTCCGCCTTTGATGTCGGCGGCACCAACGTCGATGTGGAGCAGGTCAACCGCCAGCCCGGCTCGATCATCCGTATTCGTGGCATCGGCACGGGCACGACGGTTTCCGACCAAGCTCGTGACTTCTTTACCACGGATATCCCCTCGGACGGTTACAATGTTGACCGGGTCGAGATCAACCGCGGCCCCAACGCCATGCTGTTCGGCCTCGGCTCGCCCTCGGGCATCGTTAACGGGGTGTGAGACAAATTTCTTCTGAATCCGAAATGGCGCTTGTTTTCATGGGCAGTATAACTAGGATAATAGTTATTACCATAAACCCACCCGAGAAACACCATCTTCTGGAGCAAATCGCCGCCATCACCGCCATGGAAC
>JBDNFZ010000113.1:0-11081 GCA_041689555.1 Opitutaceae bacterium
GCCGTCGGCGTTGAAGAGACGGAGTTGCGGATCGGCGAGGACGCCGCCGACACCAAACTGCGTGAGGCCGGGACCGATGGCGCGGAGCAGGACGGTCTTGGGGCCGCTGCCGGTGATGACGAAGCCGACGGTGAGAATATTGTCGCCGGTGCCGACTTGGGTGCGGGCCGAGAGATTGACGAGGCGTGACGCGGTCGCAGCGGGGTCGGAATCGTAGGTTTCGACAAGGGCCACGCCGGTGCCAGCGGTGGCGGTGATCTGGGCGGTGTAGGCACCGGCGGCGAGCGGGACGAGCAGGGCCGCATCCTTCGAGGCAACGGGCAGCGCGAACCCGAAGGCGGAGAGAAGCTCGCCCCCACCCCAATCATCATTGAGATGGGTCTGCACGCCGTCGGCGTTGAAGAGACGGAGTTGCGGATCGGCGAGGACGCCGCCGACACCAAACTGCGTGAGGCCGGGACCGATGGCGCGGAGCAGGACGGTCTTCGAGCCCGTGCCGCCGACCGCCAGACCGACGATGAGGGTTTGGTCGCCGGTGCCGGCGACGCTGCGCACGGAGACGTTGGTGAGCCGGGAGGACGGGGGCACCGCAGGAGCAGAGACGGTGAGTGCAGCCCCGGTAGACGTGACCGTCCCTGTCGGATTGGAAACAGCAACACTGTAAAGGCCGGCCGCCGAACCCTGGACATTAGCCAAGGTGAGCGCGGCCCCCGTCGCCCCGACGATATTTTGCCCGTCCTTCTTCCATTGATACGTCAAGGGAGACGCGCCGGTGGCCCCGACGCGGAGCGATACGCTTCCGCCCAATTCGACCGTCTGGGCCAAGGGCGGGGTCACGACCATGAGGGCCTCAGCACTGCCGGATTCCGAAAGCATGGCGCCACCGGAGGTGACCGAGCCGGTCGCATTACTTACCACCACAATGTAAGAACCGTAGTGGGAGCTCTGCACATTGACGACCGGCAAGGTAGCGCCGGTGGCACCCGTGAGAGCAACGCCGTTAAGTTTCCATTGGTAGGTGAGCGGCGGCGTACCCCCGGCGACCACCGCAAAGGTCACGCTCCCGCCAAGCGCGGCCGACTGGGCGATGGGCGGGGTGGTGATGGTGGGTGCAACGGAGCCAGCCAAGACCGTGAGCACTGCTCCGGGAGAAATACCGCTGCCCCCCGCATTGCTGACAGCGACGCTGTAAGAGCCCTCATCGGTCTTTTGCACCGCGCGCAACGTGAGCACGGCCGCCGTCGCCCCGGCCAGGGCTTGGCCGCCGCGCAACCATTGGTAGGTAAACGGAGCCGTGCCGGCCACGACCACCGCGAACGTCACATCGGTGCCAGCGGTGGCGCTTTGGGCACCCGGCGTGCTGGTAAACGAAGGCGGAATGGCTGTCGGCACCACCGCGATCACGGCAGTCACGCTGGTGGCGGAACCTTGCGCATTGGTGACGACGACGGAATAGTCGGCCGCATCGGCGACTGTCACCGCGGTCAGCGCGAGGCTCGCGCCGGTCGCGCCGGCGATCGGCACCCCGCTTTTACGCCATTGGTAGGCCAACGGGGCCGCACCGCTCGCCTCGACCGCGAGCAGGTAGTTGACGCCCTGCGCCAGCACCCCGCCGACCGGCTGGCGCGTGATCGCGGGCGTGCCCACCGCCGTCGAAGGGGAAAGCACGATATTGGCCCCACTGACGGACGCGCCGGGGCGGAAAAAGCCGGTGACGTTACTGATAATCTGGCTGCCGACCAGGCCCGCGGGATAGGCCGCTGTGAACGTAAAAGTGATCGGGCTCGCGGGAACCGACGTGTAGGCAAATTCAAAGGCGCTCGTCGTCCCCGCGGCCGGGACAATGCCCGGAGGATTGGCCCCGCCGGCGGAGACAAACGACCACCCGGTCGGCACCTTGATCTCAAACCCCACCGAGGCCATGGAACCGGGATACGTCAGGGTGACCGTGAAGGAAACCGTGCCGCCGGTGGCGACGTAGCTCGTCGTGCTGGGCACGACGCTCACGCTCTGGGCCCGCGCGGCGAAAGGGAGAACCAGAAGGAGGAGGAGCGAGTGAAGCCAGTGGTGCATGGAAAAACCTCTTTAGGGGACCTGATAGATCTCGACCAACGCCACGCCCGTGCCGGCCGCAACCCCGTTGACGTGCGCGGTATATGCTCCGGGCGCCAAAGTGAGCAACAGCACCGCATCCTTGCTGCCCGCGGGGAGCGGGAAGGCTCCGACTGCGCGTTGTGCCGCCAAAGTAGCAGCAGCCTCCGCCCCACCCCAGTTGTCGTTTTCCGCCACGATCTCCGCCCCGTTAAAAATAGTGAGACGCGGATCGACCAAGACCCCCTCGAGGCCAAATTCCTTGAGGGCCGGACCGATCGCACGAACGAGAACCCTCTGGGGTGCGTTACCCGCCACGACGAAGCCGCCGATCAGGGCGTTAGCCCCCACCCCCACGTAACCGCGCGTCGAAGCATTGAGGAGCTGGGCCGTGCCTCCGGCTGCGGCCGCATCGTAGATTTCCGCCAAAGCAACCCCTTCGCCTCCGTCCACGTGGACGGTGTAGGCACCGGGCGGGAGTGTGACGAGCAGGGCCGCATCCGCGGAACCCGCCGGGAGGGCAAATGCACCCAGCCGGGCAAAGGCGGCGGACAGTTCAGCCGCGCCGACGGGGGAATCGGACCACCCGGAGTTTCCGGCCACGACCGCCCCGTCGCGGAACAGCCGCAGGCGCGGTGTCGCCAGGGTCCCGTCGAGCCCGAAGCCCGTCAAAGCGGGACCGATACCGCGGATCAGCACCGGCCGGGACGCCGTGCCGCCCACGACAAAGCCGCTGATCAGGGTCTGCTCGCCGGTGCCGACGCGGGTGCGCGAGCTAAGATTGATGAGGCGACGGGACGGCACCACTTGCTCGCGCAGACCGGCAAATTCCGTCACGCTGCCTCCGGGGGGGCGGAACGCACCGTTGATGGCACCGCTCACCGGATCGAGCGTGCCGAGCACGGCCACAGGCCCGGTCGGGGTAGTGATCGTCGCGGCGAAGCCTAGGGCCGCATCGACCGTCGCCAACGCACCGGCTTCATACGCGGCCGTGGTCACCAGCACCAGCGCCTGCCCTTGGGCGGCGACGATGCTATAAACCGTGCCACCGCCGGCCCCCAACATATCGGCCCAGTAGAATCCAGCCACGGCTTCCGTCGCACCGGCCGCCGGAGTCGCCGCCAGATTGAACTTCAGGCCGAGCGGTTCGATCGTGCCGCTGAACCACTCGTCGCGCACCGTGCCGCGGAGCCAGCCGACCGCGGGAGCAGCGGCCCGGCCGTCGCCCGTCCCCCCGGCTTGGCCCGGCAGGGCAAGTTCCACCGCAAAATTTCCCGCCGCATCGGGCATAACCGCAAACGCGCCCTGCACCCCGGAGCCCGGCAGCAGCAGCAGCAGCGTCGCGCCCGAGCCGCCCGGCGGCACGAATAGGGCGATATCCCCGCCGCGGACCACTCCGTCCGTCCCGATCACCGCGCCGAGGTAGATTTGCCGGGCGGGGGTCGAGACTGACAGCGTGCGATCCAGCGTCGCGGCCTGATAAGCGGCGTTGCCGGCTTGGGAGGCGCGCACCACCACCACACCGACGTCCAGCAGGGTGAGCACCTCGCCGGTCAATTTCGCCGGACCGCTGACCAAGGTAAACCCGACCGGCAAACCGCTTGAGGCCGTCGCGGAAAGGCTGACCGAGGTGCCCGCCATGGCCTTGGTCGGCAGCGCGAAAGTGATCGTCTGCGCCACTGCGGGCGGCGGTGCCGGCGGTGCCGGCGGTGCCGGCGGTGCGGTGATCGTCAGGGTGTCAGTGGCGCGACCGGTATACCCCGCAGCCGCCACCACGGCGACCACCGGGTAAACCCCGGCCGCCTTGGGGGCCAACGTCGAACCGCCGTAGGTGACGGTCACAGCCACGCCGGACGGATTGGTCGCCACCGTCACGGCCTTCGCCGTGCCGTCGTAGGCTTGGGTCAGCCCGCCAAGGGTGATCACCACCGTGCGCACGGTCGGAGGAGCCAGCGCTTGGATCACGAGCGGCGCCGAGAGCGGCCCCACGTTGCCCACGGGATCGGTCGCCGTCGCGGTCACCGTGAAAAGCCCGTAGGTGAAGGCAGCGCTATACTGCCAGGAGCCACCCGCCGATGCGACCGTCCGGCCGAGTTCAACCCCGCCCGAGTAAACTGTGATCGTAGCACCGGCTTCCGCAGTTCCACGGATCACCGTGCCGAAAGTGCCGAGCGTGCCATCGAGCACCACCGGCGCCGCCGGCGGGATACTGTCGAGCACCAGCGCCAGGCTCGCCCGTTCACTTACTTCGTTGGGCGGCAACATCGCCGTGGCGCCGAAGGTATGCGGCCCTTCGCCCAACGCCGAGGGCGGCGTATACGTCCAAGTGCCGCCAGCCGTGGCCACCGTCGCGCCCAAGAGATTACCGCCGTCGTAGATTTTGACCGTCGCCTGCGCTTGCGCTGTGCCCGCCAAGATCGGCAGCAACCCGCGATAGCCCCCCGCCGCCGTCGTAAACACGGGCTTGGGCGTAAACGTCAGGTCCGTCCCGAACACAATCGGATCCACGATGATACCGTTGACCAGCAAATCATCGTCCCCCCGCTCACCGTCGCGGTAAACCAGCCGCACGACATCCGGTTTGCCGTCGTTGTTGGTATCGATAATCTGCGCGCCGGTGCGCCCATCCCAGTCAAACAGGAAGAACGTCTTCTCCGTCGAGGTCGCGAATTCGTAGCCGAACTTGTAGACGTGCCGGGGCGGATTGGCATTGGCCGGCAAGGTAATGACGACCACCACGGAGCCGTCCGGTTGCAGCGCGCCATTGGCAATTTCGAACTGAATCACCGGCGAGACGGGCGTCCACGTCGCAGGCATGAAGGTAAATTCGGAGACCGAGGTCGCGGTCACATTGCTGATGTTGCCCTGGGGATCGACCACGACGCCGTTGCGGTCCGCCCGGGGATCGGCGGCATTGCGGTCGCCGATGACGATCGACATGACGCCGCCGCCGGAGCCGTTGCCGGAGGCACCGGCCGTCGCGGGCGCAACAAACGTCGCCACGCCGGTCTGCGTGACATCCGGCTGGCCGTCGCCGTTGGCATCGCCCAACGCGGCCTCCAGCGCGGCGGCAAAGCCTTTGACGCCGAAAATGAAATTCACGGCATAGACCGGACCGCTCGCGGGCTGGTCGGAATCGAAGATCACCCGGATTTTCACCGAGGCGATCGTGTTGAATTCGGCGGGGAAAACGACCCCCAGCCGGGAACCGGCCAACGTGGCGGTCAGGTTTTTCTGTCCGACCAAGGCGAAGCTGAGGACCCGGCCGAGCGGATCGGTGAAGAGCTGGCCCAAGTCTTGGCTCACGGCCACGGAGCTGGTCAAGCGGATCAGCAGCGCCTGGTCGGAGGCGGGCTGCGGGAGCACATTGGCAACTGCGCTGCCTCTGCCCACCCCCACGACCAGTTCATCAACCGATGTATCTGCCGCCGTGTTGCCGGCCTGATCCGTCGCCACGGCCGTCACCCCATAGGTGCCGCTCCGCAAAGGATCAAGGCGGGGAATCTCAAGCTGCCAGCGGGCTTCAGTGGGGATTAGGACGACCGCACCCGTCGCACTGGAGTAGGTCTTGCCCGCCACCGAAACCGTCAGCGTGGCGGTATCGGCAAAATCGTAGGTTCCACGCAAGACCGGCGTCTCTGAAGTCGTAACCAATGGCCAAACCGTGGGCGACGCGGGCGGCGTCGCATCGACGGTAAGGCTCACTTCGCCTCTGGGCCCGGTGTTGCCCGCCGCATCCGTGGCGGTGGCACCCAAGGTGTAATTCCCGTCGGGCAAAACCGTTCCGACGGTAATGATCCAATCGCCCGACGCACCGGCGACCGCCGTGCCGAGGAGCTGGGAGCCGAGCCAGAGCTTGACGGTCGCGTTGGCTTCAGTCGTGCCGCCGACTGGCGGGGAAACGGCCGAGGTCGGACCCGCCGGGGCGCGGAAGGCCACGACCGCCGGGGCGATCGTGTCGATGATGAGCGTCAGAACCGCCGAAGCGGGACTCGCGTTGCCCGCCGCATCTTGGGCGATCGCGGTCAGCGCATGGGCACCCTCGGCCAAAGCGGCCTCCGGCACAAAACTCCAAGAGCCATCGCCCGCGATCTTGATGCGCGCGAGCACCGCCGCACCGTCCAGCAGCACAACCGTCGCCGCCGGCTCCGCCGTGCCAGAAATCACCGGGCGGGTTTTAGCCGAGACGGCCAGCGGGGTGATCACCGGACGCGCCGGTGCCGTGAAATCGATCCCGACGACCACCGCTTCAGAGCCCGCCCCTGCGATCCCATTGCCCAAGTCCGTCGCCACTGCCGTAAGGGTATGATTGCCCTCACCCAACGCCGATCCGACCGTAACCGACCAGAGACCAGCCGAGCTCGTGGTGGCGGAGCCCAGCAACGTAGCCCCTTCGTAGAGGTTAACCTGAGTGTTCCCCTCGGCCGAGCCGGAGATGGCGGGCCGGGCGACGTTGAACGGACCGGCAGTCAGGATTGCGGGCGGAGGCGGCCCCACGAGCGTAACGGTCAGCGAGGCGGGGGCGCTGGCAGGGCTTTCATTGCCCGCCGCGTCGACGGCGACCGCCGTGAGCGTGTGCAAGCCGCGATTGAACGGGAGGGCCGGCACGAGGCTCCATTGGCCCGCTTCGTCCGTGAGCGCGGTGCCGAGCGTCCGGCTCCCTTCGAGCACGCGCACGGTGGCGAGCGCTTCGGCCGTGCCGGCGATGGCCGGCCGCGCCACGTTGACGATTCCGCTTACCGCGATCTGCGGTGCGACCGGCGGGGTGAGGTCGATCACCAGCTTGACGCCCACGGAAACTGCACTGCGGTTGCCCGCCGGATCGACCGCCGTCGCCGTGGCGGTCTGCTCGCCCTCCACCAGCCCGCGCTCGGCCGTCAAACTCCAAGAGCCATCGGCCAAGACCGTCCCGGAGGCAATCACCACGGCCCCGACCGCAACGCTTACAGTGGAGCCCGCTTCGGCGGTGCCCCGCAACGTCGGGGTGAGCGTGCGCAACGCGCCGGGTGCAACGATGGTCGGCCGGTCCGGCGGCGTCAGGTCGATCTGGATGGTCCGCGATGCGGCCGACCCAACATTGCCCGCCGCATCGGTCGCGGTGAAAACCAGCGTCCGGGAGCCTTCAGCCAGTGCCGCCGTCGGAAGCATGGACCAATTGCCCGAAACGTCGGCAAAACCCTCGCCCACCACGACCCCGGACTCGGAGACTTGAATCCGCGCCAGCGGTTCGCTCTGGCCGCGCAACGTGGGCCGGCCGCTGTTGAACAACGAACCCGCGGCGGGCAAGGGGGCCGGCGGCGGCGTCAAATCGACCACCAAAACCGTCGCGGCGGACCGAGGGCTTTCGTTGCCGGCCGCGTCCTGCACGATCACGGTCAGGGAGTGTTCTCCTTCGGTGAACGGTTTCAGCGGCGTGAAGCTCCAGGTTCCGTTGGCCAAAGAGGTCGTGACGCCCACCGTCGCGAGGCCGTTAAAAATCTTCACGGTCACGCCCTCCTCGGCCAATCCCGACAGAGTGGGCGTGGCCCGACGGGTTGGACTCAGCACCGCCAAGCTGGACGCCAGCGGTGCGATGGTATCGATGCGGAGCTCCAATATACCCGAAAACGAGCTGGTCAGCCCACCGCTGCGCGCCTGCGCCGTGAGTGCATGGAAGCCTTCGGCCAAGGGCACCGTGGACCGGTAGCTCCACGCGCCGTTGGCCCCGGTCAACACCTCGGCTAGGGGATTGCCTGCATTAAAGATCAGCACTGTGCTGCCGGCCGAGGCAGTGCCTTCGATGAGCGGCGTCGTGGTCGCCCGGGTGAGGAAGGCGGCCGCAAACACCGGCACCGCCGGGGCGACTGGATTAAAGGTAATCGCCACCGGCACGGAGGACTGACTGGTGTTGCCGGCCGCATCGACTGCCACCGCCACCAATAGATTTATGCCTTCGGCCAAAGCCGTAGAAAGCTTAATGCGCCAGAACCCGCCGCTGTCCACCACGCCGCCGCCCATGACAACACCGGCCTTGCTCAGCTTCACGTTACTGCCCGGCTCGGCGGTTCCGCGGAGCACCGGGGTGGCCACGGCAAACACTTCGGCTTCGAAAACGGGGGTCATCGGCGCCGTGACGTCGATGGTGAGGATGCTCGCCGCAGAAAAACTGCTGCGGTTGCCCGCAGCGTCAAACGCCACGGCGGTGATCCGGTGCGAACCATCGGCCAGCCCGCTTGAAGGAACGAACGTCCAGTCGCCGGTCGCAGCGGTCACGACGGAGCCGAGCAGACTGCCCGCGTCAAAGACCCGCACCGTCGAGAGGGGCTCCGCTTTTCCTACGATGACCGGCTTCGAAATATTGAACGAGCCCTTGCTCGTGATCGTCGGGGCGTCGGGCGCATACGGATCGATTTCGAGCAAGACCGGGGCGGTCGCGAGACTGAGATTGCCCGCCGCATCGCGCGCCGTCGCCGTCATCGAACGAACCCCCGAAGCCATCGTGCCAACCGGCGACACCACCCAATCGCCGTTCCCTCCTGCCTTGGCACTCCCCAACAACAGCGTGCCGTCATACACACTCACCGTGCTATTAGGCTCGGCGGTCCCGCGCAATGTGGCACTCGTCCCAGCCAGCACGCCCCGCGTGGTGATCACGGGCACGGCCGGCACGGTAAGGTCGATGGTGAACAGGACCTCGAGCGAAACCGGCCCACGGGTGCCCGCCGGATTAGTAGAGGTGGCCGTCAGGCGATGAACGCCCTCCGCCCAGTCGCGTCGCGGGGTGACCTGCCAGACGCCGTCCGCCCCCACCGTCACGGAATCGACTATTTCAGTGCCATCATAGACCTGCACGAGATGGCCCACCGAGCCATTCCCCCGGATCACCGGACGAACGACATTGCTGGCTCCCTTAGTAAGAATAACCGGCGCAACGGGCACCGACGTATCCACCAACACCGTGAACGGTGCGCTCGCCGCCCCGACATTCCCTGCCGCATCGGTCGCCCGGGCAGTCAGCACGTGTCCGCCGACCGCCAGGTCCGACGCCGGGCTCACCGACCAAGCTCCGTTGGCCGCCGCCGTGGCACGCGCCAACCAGGCCGCTCCCTCGTAAACTTCGACCACCACCCCGGGCTCGGCTACACCACTGAAAGGCGGACGCACCAGATTGGTCGGACTCGACACCAAGAACGTGGGCGCAACCGGCGGAGTCGTATCCACGCGCAAACGGCGGCTGAAGCTCAACGATCCGTCGCCTCCGGCGGCCGGCAATACCAGCGAGGTAGCCACCGTGCCCGTCGCACTCGCAATCGTGCCCCCGATCGGCAGCGGAGCGGAAACATCCAGATTACCCGCGTTTTCGCCCTGCTGCACGGTATAGGTGAAGAGCAGCGTGCTGGAACCGGAGCCGTCACTATAGCGGGCCACACCGCCGCCGCCGACGTTCAAGCCCAACGTCGGCACTCCGGCGACTACGACCACACCCGAGAAACTCACCTCGATCATGATCGTCCGACCTGCTCGATAGGATCCATCCAGCGTGCTAGAGGTGAGACCAACAATCCGGATGGCGTTAGATACAACGAAGGACTGCTCGACCGCGGTAGCCGGCAGGTAATTGGCATCGCCCGGCTGGCTTGCCCGGACGACGACCAACCCGGCCGCCGTCAGCGTCACCACATTGCCCGCCACCGTGGCCGGCCCGCTCAAGATGGAATACACGGGCGCAAGTCCGGAACTGGCCACCGCCCCCAGCGAGAATGGCGCATTGCCGAGCGCCTGCGACGGCAATGGCGGAAACGCCAAAGTCTGCGCCGCCGGCGTGATCGTCAACGTCGCGGAGGTAAACTCGAATCGATAGTTGGCCGAACGACCTCCGGCCGGCACAAGCGCATAGCTGCCCAGCGGCGAGTTTTCATTGGCCGCCGTGCCCACCACCGGCACCGCTTCCAGTTGCGCCGCGGTATCGCCGTTGACGAAACCTTGGTAGGTCACTTCCGGAGCTGGATTGGCGACACCGAACACGCGCACCGCCGGCAACGCCGTCACCCGCAGGGTGCGCTGAGCCACCACCATATTCTGATCGACGGAAGCGGCCGCAGCGATCATCGCACTCCCCGCTTGGCTCGCCCGCACCACCACCTCGCCGGCCCCCGTGATCGTCAAGCGGTTGCCCGTGACACTCGCTGGACCGCGCAAGACCGCATACGCCACCGGTAGCCCCGCATCTGAAGTCGCCGCCAGCGTGATCGGCGCATCGCCGTAAGTCGGCCCCGCCACTGCTGGGAAAGTGATCGTCTGCCCCACCGGCGAATTCGTCACCGAGCGCTGCACCGGCAGTGCCGCGTTGTAAGCCGTGCCTCCCGCTTGGATGGCCGTGACCACCACTTTGCCCACGCCGCTAAAATTCAGCACGTTGCCAGTAATCGTAGCCGGACCGCTCACCACCACAAAACCCACCTCTAGGCCGGACGAGGCCGTCGCCCGCAAATTAAGACTGGATTGCGCGGCCGTAACCATCGGTAGTTCCGGAAAATTGATGGCTTGGTTCTTTTTCGTCACATCCAGACTCATCAGCACGTCTGCCGCCGGCAGATAATTGAGATTACCCGATTGCGTCGCCTTCAAGGTGACCAGCCCGGAGGTGGCGATTCCGGTGAGCTTGTTGCCCCCGGATAGACTCGCCGCACTACCAGCCACCAATTCAAGCGTCACCGGCAAGTTGGAACTTGCGGACGTCTCGATCACCAAGCCCCCCGTAATATCCTTGAGCGGGGTGACCGGCAAAGGAGCGAACTCGATATACTGTTCGGCCCGCTGGATCACTAGGATCCCGGTCGCGCTGCCGGTGTAGTTGGCATCGCTTGGCATCGCCACCACCACATAGCTACCCGGCAGCACCGGCTTCACCGCCGACCCGTTATAGGTCAGCGTCAACCCCACATCCGCCACACTCGTCTTCAGCTCCGGCATCACACCCTGCCCCGTGTAGCCCTGCGTCAGATTCCCCA
>JBDNFZ010000114.1:0-4748 GCA_041689555.1 Opitutaceae bacterium
CCGATCCAAAACCATTGGATCACTCCGCCGTATTTCACCCCTACCGCCCGGTGCTTTTGGCCGACACGCACCGACCAAACGTCGTCGTAACCCTTAAGCAATTTGAAATGTAGCGACGGATGTCGCGGATCTTGCATGAACGACCCGTAGTTTTTTCGCGCCACCGCCCTGACCTCGGCCGGGAGCTTGTGATAGAGCATCCAAAAACTCCGGCCGCGGCTCGGAGATCACAGATCCTCCACGCGCATCGCCGGAAAATGTTTTCCCGATTGCATCTCAGCCCGAATCTTCGCCGCCACCGCCGCAAGCTTCGGCCGCGGATTCGGATCCGCGATTATTTTCTCCCACGCCGCATCGCCGTCCTCGGTGACCGCCGGCGCCTTCTTCGTCTTGTTCGCGTAAAGTTGCCGCCCAAACTCCACCCACTCCCGGCGTTTCTTCGGCGAAAGCTTCCGGCTGAGTTCGAGTAACTCAATTTTGGCGGCGGCAATTGTCATGGGGAGAAACTGAAAGCGAAGTCCCGTCTCGGGCAAATTTTTTCCTCCGTGAAGTTCGGCAAACGCGCAGAACTCCTGCTCCCGTTCGCTCCAACCTACGCCTCGATAAGCCACGAAATAGCGGCCTGCCGGCGCGTCTTCTAAATGGGCTGCGCCGAGCTCCGGGGCTATCGCGCCGGCGAGGAATGGCTCGTCAGCCACTACCTCTTCCGCAAGCCGTGAGCCGTTGACATTGCTGACCGGCGATTCATACCGCGCGGCATGAAAATCAGCGCCCGCGGCCAGATCACCATCCCCCTCAAGCATCGCCGCCGCTTCGGCCTCAAGCCTTACACTCCCGTGGAGTTCGTCGATTTGGACGGCAAACTGGTTCTCCAAAAGGCCGGCCGCAGCCATAAAAGCGGCATCGGTAAATTCTACGGTGTGCTCGGACTGAAAAATGTCCGCACAGACGATCTGATCCGGGATCTGCGCGGCCGGTGACCACCGCCCTCGACACGAGCGTCCTGCTCGACGTGTTCATACCTGATCCGGTGTTTGCCGACGCATCCCAGCGCGCGATCGAGCGGTGCGACCTGGCCGGCAGCCTCGTCATCGGGGAGTCGGTGTATGCCGAGCTGGCCGCCCACTTTCCCTCCCAAGATCAACTCGACCGCGCCCTTCGCGAATCCGACATCGCCGTAATCGGCAGCGGCCTCGACGCCCTTTTCGCCGCCGGCCGGGCGTGGAAAGCCTACCGCGCGGCCGGCGGCAAGCGCGACCGCATCGCCACCGACTTCGTCATCGGCGGCCACGCGCTGCGCCAAGCCGATCGCCTGCTCACTCGCGACCGGGGTTTCTACCGCCGCCGCTTTCAAGGCCTCGCTGTCACCGCACCGGATGACTTTACCTGAAACCACCGGCGCTCGCGGCCCACGTGAGCGCCGCGATGCCGGGCGGCCCACGGGCTTCTCGTTGCATCCGCCCTTCCGCCTGAACCGTAAAAATCCATGATGCACGTCCTTCCCCGGCTCGCGCTCCTCGTCGCCCTCCTCGTCATTACCCTCCGGTCGGCGGCTCCGGGCGATATCTCCAAGCTCTTGGCCGAAGCCAGCGCCGCCGAGACCAAGCTCGATTCCCGTCAAGCCCTCGAGCTCTACCTCGCCGCCGACAAGGCCAAACCCGACGACGCCCTCATCCTCCAAAAGATCGCCCGCCAATACTCCGATCTCGTCACCGAACTCCCCACCGACGAAGAGCGCCGCCGCTACGCCCAGACCGCGCTCGACTATTCGCTCCGCGCCGCCGCCCTCGAGCCGAAGAACCCGGAAAATATCCTCTCCCTCGCCATCTGCCACGGCAAACTCGCCGTCTACAGCGACACCAAGACCAAGATAAAATACTCGCGCCTCGTGAAGGAGGAGGCCGAGCGCGCCCTGGCCCTTGATCCCGATTACGCTTGGGCCCACCACGTCGTCGGCCGCTGGCACTACGAGGTCGCCACGCTCGGCGCCGCCACCCGCTTCTTTGTCCGACTCATCTACGGCGGCCTGCCCGCCGCGACCACCGCCGAAGCCGTGCATCACCTCCGCCGCGCCGTCGCCCTCGAGCCCGGCGAACTTGCGCATCATCTCGAACTCGGCTTCGCCCTCACCGCAGCCGGCGATCCGGCCCGCGCCCGCGCCGCGTTCGAGGCGGGCCTCGCAATGCCCAACCGCGCCAAACACGACGAATCTGCCAAGACCCGCGCCCGTGAAGCGCTCGCGAAACTCTGACCACGCTCCGAGGTAGGGCGCGTTAGCCCCACCGCGCCGCCACGCCTACGCCGGCCGCCTGCGCGCAGGCGCTCCCCTCACGTCCGCAGATTTCGCAGCCGACGTCGCAAGCAGGCACTCGAAGACCCCGCGATGCCCCGGTCAAAATCCCCGCTTCCATAGGGGTGGCGCGCAGCGCCGGGGTGTGTTCAGAAATTCAGAATACAAAATTCGCAACACCCTCGGCTTTTCCCTTCACCCCACCGATTCCCTGTTCGGTTTTCCCGCCCGCGTCGTTAAACAGGTGACTCCCCACCATGCCCGATGACGCCGAACTCCTCCGTCGTTACGCCGACATCCGCGACGAATCCGCCTTCGCCGCCCTCGTCGCACGCCACCTCGGCCTCGTCTACGCCTCCGCGCTCCGCCGCCTCGACGGCGATCCGCACCTCGCCGAAGACGCCGCCTGCATGAGGACCGCCCTCGCCTCCCGACTCGCCGCAGCCTCCGTCAAAAAGATCGCCCCGCCGGGCGAGCCATCGCCCATGCCCACAGCCGCGCCATTTCACCCGCCGCCGCCGATTCCAATACGGGCTTCAACTACAGTTTATGGGCCATTCCCGGCTACGGACCTGCGTTGGTGGAACGACAAAGCTCCGGTCTCCGGATAAAACATGGAAAGCTTTACCGTGAGCTTAACCTGACGCCTGAAGAGATTGCAGAATTCGAAAAGCTCAGATCGAGAAAATCCAAAGCGACGCCGACCTCTATTCTAATGCCGTCGCTCAAGGTCTAAATCCAGTCGGCCTCCCGATAGTCAAACTCGGGCTCGAAGGTAATAAGTCGATACACCGCGCTCTCACCGCCACCATGGGCGGAGCGCGCTACGCCCAATACCAGCAGTATGGGAAATGTCGTCGCTCGCGGCCGTGCCCTCGCGGTCGCCAGCTACACTTGCGACACGGCGACTCCGCTCGCGCCCAGAATAGTGACCGCCAATAGCGCCGAAAGTCGTGCTCGTGCAGGACGGAGACAAGACGTCGGCCGTATCCCAGTATGAAACGAACTGGCCGGCGGTGTTCGCCCAAGCGCAAAGCGTGCTGTCCCCGGTTCAACTCGCCGCGCTCCAGCAACTCGCCGAGGGCGACCCCATTTCTAAAAAACTTCAGCAGATCCAATTCCCGGTTAAAAAATAGACCCGCCGCCCGCCTCACCGCCCCCCGCCTCGCCCCCGCCCGCCGCCCGCCCCGAATTTCCTGAGATACTTCAGCCCGACCTCCAACTCATGCGGCAGCGGCGCCGTGATCGTCAGCGGCTCCTTCGTCGTCGGATGGTTCACCGTCAACGCGCTCGCGTGCAGCGCCAGCCGAGCGATCAGCGGCTTCTCGTCGTCGCGCCCTTTATAGCCGCGCTTCAGCCCCGAGAGCATGAGCTTCACCTCGGGATCACCGTAGAAACCGTCGTTCAACACCGGCGCGCCCGCCGCCGCCAGATGCACGCGGATCTGGTGCATGCGACCCGTGAGCGGGCGGCACTCGACCCACGCAAAGCGCCCGAAATTCTCCAGCACGCGAAACTCCGTCGTGCTCGCCAGTCCGCCGCGCCCCTTGAAAATCCGCATCCGCCCCGGCTCGCGCTCATCCTCGCCCAGTGCCTGGTCCATCGTGAACTCCGACGGCAACCCGCCGTCCGGCCCGCGCACGGCCTTGACCACTTTCATCGCCCGCTCCGGCGGCAGCACCACGACCAGCGCCAGATACGTCCGCGCCACGGTCTTCGATTGAAACTGCCCGCTCAGGTAGTCCAACGCTTCCTTCGACTTCGCACACAGCACGATCCCGCTCGTGTCCGCGTCCAGCCGGTGCACGGTCGCGACGCCCGGCCCGCAATTCGCCTTGATCAACCCCAGCAGGTGCTCGGCCCGCTTGTTCCAACGGTCGGGCGCGATCGGCAGCCCGCTGGGTTTATCGAATGCGATAAAGGTCTCGTCTTCCTGGAGAATCGGCGGGAGCGGCATAGCGGAACCCACTGCGCCCGCGTCCGCCCCGGCCCGCAATCCGAAAGCCACCTGCCCCTCGGGTGTCACGCCACGGTTTCGCACCGGTAACGTTTCCGCGACGACCCTGCTTTCGTTTTGCCAGCCGACGCGCCGCCGAGCCGTCGTAGACCCATGCCCGCGCTCACCCTGTCGCCCGCCCTCACCGCGCTCGCCGCCCTCACGCGCTTCACCCCGCCGCAGCCCCTCCATACTTTCCTCCGCACCACCGGCTACCGGCTCCGCCCGCCCCGCCCTCTGCCCCACACCCCCGCCGGCACCGCCGCGCAAGCCGCCGTGCTCGCGTCCGGTCGCGCCGACCCGCATCAACTCGGCCAACTGCTCTGCGAACAACGTCCCGGCCCCACGCCCACCATCGTCCTCGGCGGTTTCGTGCCCGACGCCACCGAACAGGTTTTCCTCCTGCGCGGTTTTCTCCTCAAGCACGGCTCCGTCTACTACCTCAACTACGCGCGCTCCGGC
>JBDNFZ010000115.1:0-7687 GCA_041689555.1 Opitutaceae bacterium
AAGATCACCGCGACGGAGGCGGGTCTGATCTACTGCGTGGAGCCGTTGTTCGGCACGCTGATGGCGCTGTTTTTGCCGGCGATTTTTTCGGTCTGGGCGGTGATCAACTATGCCAACGAGACCGCGACGTGGACGCTGCTCGTCGGCGGCGGTCTGATTACGCTGGCCAACGTGCTGATCCAGCTTAAGCCGCCGGCGAAATTTTGATCACGCCTATCCGATTTCATCCGGCGCCCTGTCCTGCGGCGGGTGACCGGGTGGAAATCTACGGCGTGAGACAGCCGGTGCGGAGGAAGGCAACGACGGCGCGGGCGGTATCGTTGCCCCAGAGAATCCCGGTATGCGATGCGGGCAGCACGCGGTGGTCGCGCGCGCCGTCGAGGTGCGTGCTGGCCACGCTGACCGGGCCGTCGTTGGGCGCGGGCACCCATGCGGCAGCGAGCGGGTTGAGCGAGCGGTTGCCGGCGAGGATACCGAGTTCGCCGCCTTCGGGCGGCCAAGGTCCGAGGGCGGTGGGCCGGCTCGCGGGACCGGTGCCGAGCGCGAGGCCGTTGGCGCCGAAAAACCAGCGGTAAGGCGGGAACGCGGACAACCGTTCGGCGGCCTCGCTGCCGTGATTTGGCGGAGCGATCATGACCGTGCGTCCGAGGTTGGCCGGGAAGGCGGCGCCGGTGCGGGGAAATTCCGCCAGCCATGCGCGCAGCATTATCCCGCCCATCGAGTGGGCGACGAAGTGCAGGCGCGGCGCGCTCGCGGCGTCATGGGCGGCGAGTTGTGCGGGCAACCACTCGCGGGCAAGCCTGTCGAGCGGCACGGTGCGCGAAGGGTAGGAGAGATTGACGACGCGGTAGCCCTCGCGTCGAAGGGCGGACGCGAGGCTCGTCATCGACCAACCGCCCATCCCGATACCGTGGAGCAGGACGACCGTCTCGGGCGCGGGCGATGCGGTGGCGTCGCCGGCGGCGCTGCCATCGGCGACCGCTAGGGGCGCAGGCGCGGGGTCGGCGGGGGCGGGCAGGGGCATGGCCGAGAGCAGAATCAGGGCAAGGCGCAGGGGGCAAAGCATCGTCTGGAATCGGACCGCGCCGACTTTAGGAAGTTGTCCGCGCGGCGCGGAATTTGACCACGCCGCGCACGGTGATCGCGCCGACGACGATCACGCCGCCGACCAACGCCCACGGCGACGGGCGTTCCCCCAAGGCGAGCAGGACCCAGAGCGGGTTGAGCAACGGCTCGACCACGGGGATGAGCACGGCCTCCAGTGCGGTGACGTGGCGGATGGCGCGCGCGTAAAGCAGATACGACAGGCCGAGTTGCACGGTGCCGAGCAGGAGCAGCGCGCCCCAGCCGGCGAGGGGCAGGGCGGGCGCGTCGATGATCCACGGCAGGCCGATGAAAAAGGCGAGGAGGTTGCCGAGAATGAGCGAGCCCACGGGGGACCCGTCCTTCTGGCGGCGGAGTGCGAGCGTCATGCCCGCGTAAAATATGCCGCTGAGCGCGCCGAGGGCGTTGCCCGCCATGCCGGTGAAGGCGAGATTGTCGGCGAAGAACAGGCCCATGCCGCCCAGCACCGCGACGATGGTGAACCAATCGGCGCGGGTGGCGCGCTCCCCCAGCAACCACGCGCCGAAAAGGGCGACCCATACGGGCGCGGTGTATTGGAGGAGGATGGCGTTGGCGGCGGTGGTGAGCTTGGTGGCGACACAGAAGGTGATCGTGCAAGCGGCGTAGGCGAGTGCGCCGAGCACCTGCGGCCGGGAAAAATCAAACCGCAGCGCGCCGCGGCAGAAGATCGCGAGGAAGATCGCCGCGATCAGCCCCCGCCCGCCGGCCACCGCGAGCGGCGGCCAGGGGATGGCCTTGATGAGCAGGCCGCCGAGGCTCCAGCAGAGCGCGGCGGCGAGGAGCAGGCCGACGGCGCGGCGGTGGGCGGGTGAACTCAAGCGGGCCAGTCTCAGACGGCGTCCGCCCGGCGCGCACGCCGAAAAACACGGCCGGGAAACAATGCCGGAAACATCGCCGGTGAAAGCCGCGCCCGCGCCGACAAACCAGTTGGCAGGTCCGCGTGGGCGTGTTTGTTGGTAGCCGTGTTTCCATCGCCCCGCCGCTCCGTCCCGCGCCCAGACGAAGCCCCGACTCCTGCGACCGGTCGCGGCAGGTCCCGGCCCTGCACAACCCATGCTTGAGTCGCTGCTGGAGCATTTTCAGGGCTCGTTTCTGGCCCTTTGGGGACCGTTTTTCCTCCTGCTGCTCTGCGGTCTGGGGCTCCCGATGCCCGAGGACATCATTCTCGTCGCCGCCGGGATATTGGCCGGCAGCGACGGGCGGTCCTGGCTGGGGGTGAGCGTCCTCATGTATGTGGGCGTGCTGGCCGGCGACAGCGCGATCTTCTTTCTCGGGAGAAAATTCGGCGTGCGCCTCCTCGCGTCGCCCCGCTTCCAGCGTTTTTTCCCGCCCGCCAAACAGCTCCGGGTGCAGGAATTGTTCGCCAAGCACGGGACGGCGGGCCTCTTCATCGGGCGTTTCCTGCCGGGGCTGCGGGCGCCGATTTTTTTCAGCGCGGGCTCGATGAAGGTTTCCTATTTCAAGTTCCTCCTGTTGGACGGCTCGGCGGCGCTGATCAGCGTGCCGGTCTTCGTGTGGCTCGGGCATTGGCTGTGGGTCAAGTTCGCGGACGACTTCGCCCAGCTCGAGCGCACGCTCGCCCGCACGCACGCCTATACGCTGTGGGGCACGGTCGCGATCGTGGTGCTGCTCATCGCCGGCGTGTGGCTGTGGAAGCGCCGCTCGCACGACGCGGGGTGAGGTGCGGCCGCGACCTGCGCGGGCCGCAGGATAGCGCGTCATTCGCTGCCGCCCACTACGGTCGCGCGCTAAGTTCGGGTGCGAACATACCCAAGATCAGGTTTCGTATTAAGAAACTGGCATCAGGCCTGCTGAAACCGGTTTATGCCCAGGCCGAACTTTTCCACATCCTCAATCTGATGATGCGCTCGCCGGTTCCAGCGCGTTTTTCGCGTCCCTTCCTCGTGAGTGCCACCCTCTGCGCCGGACTTTTCCTCGCCGGCTGCGGTGGCGCAAAAGAATCGACCGCCGGCGGGCCGAAAGCCCCAGGCTCCCCTCCCGCGGCGCCACTTAAGGTGAGCTTCCAGCTCGACTGGTATCCTGCGCCCGAGCATGGCGGGCACTACCAGGCGCTGGTTAAAAATTACTACCGCGACGGCGGCCTCGACGTCACCATCGTGGCGGGCGGGCCCGGGGCTTTCGGCATCCAGAAGGTCGCCACCGGCGAGATGCAGTTTGCGATGGGCCGCTGTGACGACATCATCGTCGCCGTGCAGCGGGGCCTGCCACTCTTGATTGTGGGGACGCAGATGCAGCACGACCCGCAGGCGATCATGGTGCATGAGGACAGCCCGGTGAAATCCTTCCGCGATCTCGACGGCAAATCCGTGATGGGCTCGCCCGGGGTCAACTGGATCGCGTTTCTCCAAGGGCATTACGGCATCAATTTCAACGTCGTCCCGCTCGATTATGGGCTGGCGCGCTTCGTCGCCGACAAGAATTTCATCCAGCAGTGCTTCATTTCCAACGAGCCCTACCACGTCGGGCTCCACGGCGTGAAGGCGCGGGCGCTCCTCATCGCCGACGGCGGTTACGATCCCTACCGGGTGATCTTCACCAACAAAGCCTTTGCCCGCACCAACCCGGAAGCGGTCCGAGCTTTTGTGGCCGCCTCGACACGGGGTTGGGTTGAGTTTTTGCACGGCGACGCCGCCGAGGCGCGCGCGCGGATCGGGCGAGAGAATCCCTCTCAGACCCCGGCGCTTATGGACTACTCCCTCGCCGCGATGAAACGCTACAAACTCATCGAAGGCGATCCGGCCAACGGCGAACGCGCCGGCCAGCTCCTCCCGACGCGCATGGAGGAACTCGTCCGCATTCTCGTGCAACTGAAAATCCTGTCCGCCCCGGTGCCCCTCAAGGATTTCGTGAGCTTCGACTTTGTCGCACCCGAACTCACGTCCGTGAAAAAATAGCCGCGGCCTCCTCTCTCCGAGCACCACCGCAAATCAAATGCGAACCCATCACGCACCGGTCACAGGTCTGGCGCTCGCCATCCCGGCCGCCTGGGCCGCCGCGCCGATGCAAGACCCGATCACGGTCGATCCGGCAGTCACCGGCGTTAACAAGGCGTGGAAAGAGGAGCGCGGGCTCGCGGACGCCATGGACTCCCGCCAGTTCCTTCGGATCAGCGTGAACAACATCTCCAACGAGCGCTTTTACGATCCGATCGACGTTACCTTCGCCGCCAACGATCTCATCTCCGCCCGCCCGTTCATCCCGACCGCCATCACGGACCGCTACCGCTTCTAGGCCCGCCACAACCCATGCATCTGTTCCGCCGCGCCCGTATTCCCCTCGCCTGTCTCCCTGCGCCGCTCGACCGCCCCACCGGCGCGGCCGAGGGCGCGCTCGAGCCTTGGCGGGAATGCGACGTGGCGGTCGAGGGCGACCGCATCATCTCCGTGCGCGACTCGCGCGAGGGTCCGCCCGTCGGGGAATCCGCCGCCGCCGTGACCGATTTGGGCGGCGTGCTGGTTTTCCCCGGGCTGCTCGAGGTCCACACCCATCTCGACAAGTGCCACACTTGGGACCGCGCCCCGGGCGTGCATAGCGATTTCTGGGAATCCATCGAGATTCTCGCCCGCGATAGCGTGCGCTGGACGGCGGACGACGTTTACCGCCGGGGCGACTTCGCCCTCCGCACCACCTGGGCCCGCGGCACCAACGCCCTCCGCACCCACATCGACACCGGGCTGGACGTCGGTGCCGGCGGCCACGCCGCCGTCGAGCGCCTGCGGGCCGAGTGGGTCGGCCGCGTCGCGATCCAAAGCGTCAGCCTCTGCCGCCTCGACAACGCGAGCTTCAGCGGCGCCACCGGGGCCCGCGTCGTCGAGCTCTCCGCCCGCCATCACGCCACCGCGCTCGGCGGCTTTCCCCAGCCGGGCCCGCAGCTCGCGCGCGAACTCGACAACCTCATGGCCGCCGCGCGCGAGCTCGGCATCGGTCTCGATCTCCACGTCGATGAGAGCGATCTCCTCCACGCCGAGTGCCTGCGCGCCACCGCCGAGGCCGTCCTCCGCAACCGGTTTCCCCATCCCGTCGCCTGCGGCCACAACTGTTCCCTCGCGCTCCAGGAACCCGGCCGTGCCGCCGAAACCATCGCTTTGGTGAAAGCAGCCGGCATCTCCATCATTTCCCTGCCGCTCACCAATCTCCACCTCATGGGCCGCACCCGCGGTCCGGTTCAACCCGGCGAAAAATTCGGCGCGCCCCGCACGCCGCGTTGGCGCGGCCTCACCCTCCTGCACGAATTTATGGATGCCGGCGTCACCGTCGCCTGCGGCGGCGACAACGTCCGCGACGCCTTCATCGGCTGGGGCGACTTCGACCTCGTCGAAGTCTACGTGCAGAGCGTGCGCCTCGCGCACCTCGACACCCGGCTGGCCGCCTCGCCCTCCGTCGTCACGACCGGCCCCGCGAAAATAATGGGCCTGCCCGGCTACGGCCGGATCGCGCCCGGCTCGCCGGCCGACATGATCGTCTTCGACGCCCGCAAACTCTACTCGCTCCTCGCGCGCCCCTCGACTCCGCGCCGCCTCATCCGCGGCGAGGCTTTCCGCGAAGCGATCTTGCCCGATTTCGACGAGCAGGATCTCTGGCCGAAGACCTAGCCCGCCCTCCGCGCGCGCTTCATTTCCCCCCTTGAAACTCCTCGTCTATCGCAACCTCTGGGGCGTCACCGGCGCCCGCGCCGCCGCGCTCGCCCAGATCGCCGCCGCCGGCTACGACGGCATCGAGTGCATGATCCTCGAGACCGCGCACTGCCGCGAACTCAAGCCGCTCATCCGCCGTCACCGTCTCGATTATAAGGGCGTGATCTGGACCCGCGGCCTCACCGTCGCCGAGCACCTCGCGTCGTTTCACGAGCAGCTCGCGCGGCTCCGCACCATGGATCCCTCGGGCTTCACCGTCATCGGCGGCTACGATTGCTGGGACGACGACGACACCGCCCGCTTCTACGAGGAGATGCTCCGGATCGAGGAAAAACTCGGCCTGCCGCTCGCCCACGAGGTCCATCGCAATACCTGCCTCTTTCATCCCGCGCCCACCCGTCGCATCCTCTCGCGCTTCCCCTCGCTCAAGCTCGCCTGCGATTTCAGCCACTGGGTCATCAGTTGCGAACGCCTCCTCGACGACAACCTCGACCTCATCCGCCAGTGCGGGCGCCAGGCCGTCCACATCCACGCCCGCGTGGGCCATGAGCAGGCCCCCCAGCTCGCCGATCTCCGCGCCCCCGAGGCGCAGCCCTACCGCGACGCCTTCGACCGCTATTGGGAAATCATCTGGGAAGAACAGGCCCGCCGCGGCCTCGCGGTCACCTCGCTCTGCCCGGAATTCGGCGCGCCGCCCTATCAACCGACCTTGCCCTACACCGGAATGCCCGTGGCCGATCTCCGCGCGATCTGCGACTGGCAGGCCGACCGCCAGCGCCAACACTTCGCCGAATGGCAAACCCGCACCACCGCCCCTCGGAAAACCCGCCGCCCCGCCCGCTGATTTCGTTTCCCCCATGACCACGCTCCCTCCGCCCCTTCCTCGCAACTGCACCTACGCCGAGACCGACTGGCGCGTCCTCGCCGGCTACTGGCACCCCGTCGCCCTTTCCAGCGCGGTGGGCGGGGCCAAGCCCCTCGCCGTCGTTTTGCTCGATGTGGAACTCGTCCTCTACCGAGCCGGCGGCACCGTCGTCGCCGCCCGCGATCTCTGCCTGCACCGCGGCGTGCCCCTCAGCATGGGCTGGATCGAGGGTGAGGAAATCGTCTGCGCCTACCACGGCTTCCGCTACGGCCCGCGCGGCGAGTGCACCACCGTCCCCGCCCAACCCAAGGCCGCCATCCCGAAAAAACTCTGCCTCACCAACTACCTCGTCACCGAGCGCCACGGCCTCGTCTGGGTGTGCCTCGACGGTGCGCCCCGGCTGCCGCTGCCGGAGTGGCCCGAGTTGGCCGATCCCGCGCTGCGCTCGCTCGAGGTCGACTGCGGCACCTGGAAGTGCGCCGCCACCCGGCACACCGAAAATTTCAACGACCTCGCGCACCTCTCCTGGATCCACGCCGGCACCTTCGGCAACCGCGACAAACCCGAAGTCCCGCTCTACGAGGTCGAGCGCCGCCCGGAAGGCCTCCACTTCGAGGCCAACTACGAACGCTACTCGCTCGACGCCGAAAAGACCGACCGCGTCATCGAGCGCATTCGCTACGTTTACGACCACACCGCGCCTTTCTACACCCGCCTCCGCATCCACTTTCCCAACGGCGGCCTCATGGTGCTCTTCGATCTCGCCTCGCCCCGCTCCGCCCGCGAGACCCGCGTGTTTTTCCGCGGCTCGCGAGACTACGACCTCGCCGGCCCCGACGAGCCGCACATCGAGTCGCTCCTCAAAGTCCTCGACGAGGACAAGGCTGTCGTTGAGGCACAGCGCCCCGAGGAGCTCCCGCTCGACCTCGCCGAGGAATTCCACATCCGCGCCGACCGCTTCTCCACCCTCTACCGCCAGCTCCTCAAGGAGGCCGGCCTCGGCAAAACCTTCACCGCCTGAGCGCCCCTCAACCATGATCCT
>JBDNFZ010000116.1:0-2485 GCA_041689555.1 Opitutaceae bacterium
ACTTCCAGCACGCGGACACCGCTCGACGGCGGGTGCTCGATCAAGGTCTCGAACTGCGCCCAGTCGCTCACCGCGATGTGATCGGCCCCGTAGGCCGCGCAGAGCTTGGCGAAATCCACGGCTTGGGGCGTCGCGAAGAATTCCTCGAAGGGCGGCTCGACCTCCGCGATCGGCAGGTGCTCGAAAATTCCTCCGCCCGCGTTGTTGATCAGCACCACCGTGAGCGCGCCCTTGAACTTGGGCAAAATCAACCAGCCGTTGGTGTCGTGCAGCAGCGCGAGATCGCCCGTGAGCAACGTCGTCGGCGCACCCGAGGAATGCGCCACGCCGAGCGCGGTCGAGAGCGTGCCGTCGATACCGTTGGCCCCGCGGTTGCCCAGCGGACGGATCATCCGGTCCCCCGGCGGCCAGAAATATTCCACGTCCCGCACCGGCATCGAATTGGCGATGCACAACGTCGACTCCACCGGCAGATGCTGCGCCAGCAGCGCGGCCACGCGGCCTTCGAAAAGGTCGTCATACTGGCTGAGCCGGCTGTCGAGCGCCACGCGCATGCGGTGTTCGTAGCCGGCCCACATCTGTTCGTAGCCGTTGGGCTCGGTCGCATACGGCACCTCGGCCGCCAACGCACCGAGGGAAACGGGCAGATGGACGGTGCGGCCGTGCAGGGCGTCGCGGTTGTCGAGTCGCCGGGTCACGAGCCAGATGCGCGCGCCGCTGGTCTCGATCCAGGCGCGGAGCACCTTGCTCGTGGGCCAGCCGCCGAGGCAGAGCACGACCTCGGGCTTGAGTCGCTCGGCCGCGGCTTCGTTGCGGAGGATCGTGTCGTAGGTCGAGACCAGGTGCGGCACCGTGCTCGCGTGGTTCCGCAGCGGCGAGAGCCCGTCGGCCAACACCGGCCAACCGAGGCGCGTCGCGATCTCCCCCACCACCGCCGCGTGCCCCGCGGGATCCGCCGGCTGCCCCGCCCCGGCCACGATGATGCCATGAACGTCGTTGGAAAAATGCGGCAACGGTCCCGCCACGCTCGTCGAGAAAGGTGGCAGCAGATGGCCGAAAAACAGCGGCCAGTCCACGGCCGCCACCGCCGTCGCCGTCACGCCGCCGTCGTCCGCCGGGGTCAACGGATCGCGAAACGGCGCGTTGAGGTGCACCGGCCCCGCCACCGGCTGCAACGCCCGGTCGGCCGCGTGCGCCAGCGTCTGGCGCAGGTAGCGCAGCCGCGCCTCGCTCGCCTCCGGCACCGCCAGCTCGTGGAAAAAATTCACGAAGTCGCCGAAGAGCTTGAGCTGGTCGATCGTCTGCCCCGAGGCGCAGGCGCGCATTTCCTGCGGCCGGTCCGCCGTGATCACGATCAACGGCACCGCCGATTCCCGCGCCTCGATGATCGCCGGCAGGTAGTTCGCCCCGGCCGTGCCGCTCGTGCAGAGGAGCACCACCGGCTCGCCACTCTGTTTCGCCAAGCCCAGCGCGAAGAACGCCGCCGAGCGTTCGTCGAGCACCGGGATCGCCTCGATGCCGCCGTGCGCGACCAAGGCCAGCGTGAGCGGCGTCGAGCGCGAGCCCGGCGAGATCACCGCACGGCGCACGCCGCACCGCACCAAGGTCTCGGCCGCGACGCTGCCCCAGAGGGAATTTACCGTGCGGAAATCAAGATGGGCGGGGGTCGTCATGAGGTGGTGAGAGCGTCGAGCATAGCCTTAAACTTCAAGTCCGTTTCGGCAAATTCCTTCTCCGGGGTCGAGCCCGCCACGATGCCCGCCCCGGCGTAGACCCGCGCCGTCGCCCCGTCGATCAGCGCCGAACGCAGGCCCACGAAAAACTCGCCGCCCCCGCGCGCGTTAAGCCACCCGAGCGCCCCGGCGTAAAGCCCGCGCGGAAATCCCTCGAGACCGCGGATCGCCGCGACCGCCGCCGCGAGGGGCGTCCCGCCCACCGCCGGTGTCGGGTGCAACGCGTCCAGCGCGGCCAGCAACCGCACGCCCTCCGGCAACGCCGCGCGCACCGGCGTGTGCAGATGCTGCACGTTCGCCAGCCGCCGCAGTCCCGGCTCCGGCACGAACTCGGGTGTGAGTCCGAGTTGCGCGAGCCGGCTCACGATCGCCTGGAGCACATGCGCGTGCTCGCGCCGGTCCTTTTCGCTGCACAGCAGCGCCGCCGCGAGCGCCGCGTCGTCGCTCGCCCCCGCCCCGCGCCGGATCGAGCCCGCCAGCGCCTCGGTCTCCAACACGCCCTTGCTCACCCGCACCAATCGCTCCGGACTCGCGCCGATGAAGCTCTGGCCGCGACCGTTCGCCAACGAGAAGGCATAGCAGTCGGGAAAACGCTGGCGCAGCCCGTTCAACACGCGCAGCGGATGCAGCGGCAGCCCCGCATCCAAGTCCTGCGCCCGCGCGAGCACGATCTTGTCGAATTCCCCGGCGCCGATGCGTTCGAGCGCCGCGCCGACTGCGGCCCGGTAATTTTGGGCTTCCACCTGTTTGAA
>JBDNFZ010000117.1:0-5196 GCA_041689555.1 Opitutaceae bacterium
GGAGATGGTAGTTGTCGCCGGGGCCGTAGAGGTTCGTCGGCATCGCGGAGTGATAGAGCACGTCGTATTGTTTGCGGTAGGACTGGGCGAGCTTGAGGCCGGCGATCTTGGCGATGGCGTAGGCCTCGTTGGTCGGTTCAAGAGGGCCGGTGAGGAGGCAGTCCTCGGGCATCGGCTGCGGGGCGTGCTTGGGGTAGATGCAGGAGCTGCCGAGGAAAAGCAGGCGCTTCACGCCGGCGCGGTAGGCGCCGTGAATGGTGTTGGCGGCGATGGCGAGATTCTCGAAGAGGAACTCGGCGGGGTAGGTGTTGTTGGCGTGAATGCCGCCGACCTTGGCGGCGGCGATGATGGCGACGTCGGGCTGCTCGGCGGCGTAAAACGCGTCGACGGCGGCGGCCGAGGTAAGGTCGAGTTCCTTGCGCGTGCGGAGCAGGAGCGTGGTGCCGGGCTCGCGGGAGAAACGGCGCACCAGCGCGCCGCCGACCATGCCGTTATGACCTGCGATGAAAAGTTTCATGGGAAGATTTGCCCGCGAATCACGCGAATCGCCGCGAATGAGGGCAGAAGGAATCACATCCGCCTTAATTCGCGTGATTCGCGGGCAAAGAATCAGGGCTTCGGGAGGTTCGCGATCTGGGCCTCGCGCTTGGCGAGGTCGAGGTCGGCCTCGGTCATGATCTTCACGAGTTCCTTGAACTTCACCTTCGGCTCCCAGCCGAGCTGGCGCTTGGCCTTGGCGGGATTGCCGATGAGGAGTTCGACCTCGGCAGGGCGTTCATAGCGGGCGTCGTAGGTCACGTATTTCTCCCACTCCAGATTCAGCAGGCCGAAGGTTTCCTGGATGAACTCCTTCACGCTGTGCGTCTCGTTGGTCGCGACGACGTAGTCGTCGGCCTGGTCCTGTTGGAGCATGACCCACATCATCTCGACGTATTCCTTGGCGTAGCCCCAGTCGCGCCGGGCGTCGAGGTTGCCCATGTAGAGGCGGTCCTGCAGGCCGAGTTTGATCCGGGTGGCGGCGCGGGTGATCTTGCGCGTGACGAAGGTTTCGCCGCGGCGCGGGCTCTCGTGGTTGAAGAGAATGCCGTTGGAGGCGTGGAGATTGTAGCTCTCGCGGTAGTTTACGGTGAGCCAGTAGGCATACATCTTCGCGCAACCGTAGGGCGAGCGGGGCCAGAACGGCGTGGTCTCGACCTGCGGCACTTCCTGCACCTTGCCAAACATCTCCGACGAAGACGCCTGGTAAAAACGGCACTTTTTAACGAGGCCGGCTTCACGGATGGCCTCGAGGATACGAACGGAGCCGAGCCCGACGACGTCGCCCGTGTATTCGGGAATGTCGAAAGAGACGCGCACGTGCGACTGCGCGCCGAGGTTGTAGATTTCCTCGGGCTGAAGCTCGTAAAGCAGTTTCACCATCTGCACCGAATCGGCGAGGTCACCGTAGTGGAGGTGAAGCTTCACGCCGTTGACGTGGGGATCGCGGTAGAGGTGATCGATCCGGCTCGTGTTAAATGTTGAGGCCCGGCGGATGACGCCGTGCACCTCGTAGCCTTTGGCCAGCAGCAGCTCGGCGAGATAGGATCCGTCTTGGCCGGTGATGCCGGTAATGAGGGCTTTTTTCATGCGATGGGGGGTAAAATTACGCGGCGCCATGAAGTGGCCGCAAGTCTCCAGATTTTATCCCGCGATGGATAAATTCAGCCGGTCACGGTGAGCTTGCGGGTAGTTTCAACCGACTCCGCCACCAGAGCCTCCACCGATTTTGCGGCCCGGGCATCCTTGAGCGCCCCGTCCGGTGCAAAGGCTTTACGTGACCGGGGCAACGTGCAGGTCGCCGGAATCACAAAGCATCCTAAGTTGCTCAAAAATTGCTTCGCAAAAATCTGGGATTTTATGCCCCCAAGAGCCCCGGGCAACGCCGACACCACCGCCGCGACCTTCCCGGCAAACGGATCCGTCTCGGTCCGGCTCATCCCATCGAGGATATTCTTCGGCAAGGGCGTGATGAAACCGTTATACTCGGGCGAAGCGATCAGCAGGGCGTGATGACTCGCCCCGAGTTCCGCAAGCTGGGTCGCCGCGGCCGGCAAGCCGTCGGCTTGCTCCCAGTCGCCGCGGTAAAGCGGTAGCCGCCATGCTTTATGGTCAACGACTGGCACCTCCGGGCCCGCCACGCGCAGTGCGGCTACGGCCACCGCCAAGAGCTTGGCGTTGACGGAATCCCGACGGGCACTGCCGCAGAGAGCGAGGATCCGGAGCGGTGTCGGTCTGCCCGCAGCCTCCGCCCCGACCGGGCCGGCGCATGTTCGCACCCGAGTTCCGCCCGCGTGCCATCTCGGGCATTGACGCCGAATTTGCCCAATCGTTTCCTCCTTTTCATGCATGCCAACAAACGGGCCTCGCTCGGCGTTAAGTATAAACGCATCATCCTGAAGCTTTCCGGCGAGGTGTTGCGGGGCGGGAAATCCGGCGATCCCATCGACGCCGCTACCCTTGAAAAGACCTGCGCCCAAGTGAAGGAAATCGCCGACCTTGGCGTCGAGGTCTGCGTCGTCATCGGCGGGGGCAACATCTTTCGCGGCCTCCAGGGTTCGCAGCGCGGCGTCGACCGCACGACCGGCGATTACATGGGCATGCTCGCCACGGTCATCAACGCTCTCGCCCTGATGGATTGCCTTGAAAAAATGGGTGTCACCACCCGGGTGCAGAGCGCCATCCCGATGAATCAGATCGCCGAGCCGTTCATCCTCCGCCGCGCCATGCGCCACCTCGAGAAGGGCCGCGTCGTCATCTTCGCCGCCGGCACCGGCAACCCCTATTTCTCGACCGATACGACCGCCGCCCTCCGCGCCTCCGAGATGCACGCCGACATCATCATGAAGGCCACCAAGGTCGACGGCATCTACGACAAAGACCCCAAAAAGTTCCCCGACGCCGTCAAATACGACCAGATCACCTTCATCGACGCACTCAAGCAGCGGCTCAACGTCATGGATTCGACCGCGTTCTCCCTCTGCCTCGACAACAACGTCCCCATCCTCGTGTTCGACCTCAACGACGAGCACGCCATCCGCAAGGCCGTTCTCGGCGAGAAGATCGGCACCCTCGTCAAAAACTGAGCCGTTCCCCATCGCTCCGAAAATCTAAAATCCCGAATCGATAATCTAAAATCCCGCCACTCCCATGTCCTCCCCGTTTCTTACCGAAGCCCAAGCTAAGATGAAAAAAGCCGTGGATCACACGCTCCATGAGTTCAGCGCGATCCACACCGGCAAGGCCACGCCCGCGATGGTCGAGACCGTCATGGTCGAGGCCTACGGCACGCGCACACCGCTCAAGCAGTGCGCCGCCATCAGCACGCCCGACGCCCGGCTGATTCAAATCCAGCCTTGGGACACCAGCCTCATCAAAGACATCATCAAGGGCATTCAAGAGGCCAATCTCGGATTCAATCCCATCCCCGACGGTAAAATCATCCGCATTCCGCTCCCGGACATGAGCAAGGAGCGCCGGCTCGAATTCGTGAAGAGCGCCCACCGGCTCGGTGAGGAAGGCCGCGTCCACGTCCGCAACGCCCGCCGCGACATCATGGAAACGGTCAAGAGGGCCAAGCTCCCCGAAGATGAAGCCAAGCGTCTCGAAAAAGACATCCAAGCCGCCACCGATGCCGCCATCAAGAGCATCGCCGATCACCTCGCGCACAAGGAGAAGGACCTGCTCAACATCTAATCGAGGCGGCAGGCCTCAGGACGGCAGGCGCGAGGCTTGAGACCGAAACCACTCCATGTCTTTACCTCCGGCCTCGGGCCTCCCGCCACAAGCCTCGGGCTTGACCACCCGCCGCCCCAGGCGGCTGGTCGTCAAGCTCGGCACCGGCGTCCTCACCTCCGGTATCGGCCGGCTCGACACCGCGCGCATCGCCGATCTCGCGGCCCAACTCGCAGCCCTCCGCACCGCCGGCACCGAGGTCATCGTCGTTTCCTCCGGAGCCGTCGGTCTCGGCATGGGCGCCCTCGCGCTCACGAAGAAACCCAGGGACGTTTCTAAAAAACAAGCCTGTGCCGCCATCGGCCAGTCGCGCCTCATGCAGGTCTGGCAAACGGCCTTCGCCCCCCACGCCCTCACCGTCGCCCAGGTCCTCCTCACCCACGACGACCTTCGCGTCCGTTCCCGCTATCTCGGCGTGCGCGAGTCCCTCCGCCAGATCATCGCCTACGGTGCCATCCCGATCATCAACGAAAACGACACCGTCAGCGCCGCCGAGATCAAGTTTGGCGACAACGACACCCTCTCCGCCCTCGTCGCCAGCCTCGTCGAGGCCGAGCACCTTGTCATCCTTTCTACCGCGCCCGGCCTGATTGACCTGAAGGGCACGGGCGAAATCGTCCCCGTCGTCGAAAAAATCACGCCCGCCATCGAGGCCATGGCCGGCGGCACCACCAGCGAGACCGCCACCGGCGGAATGATTTCGAAAATCTCCGCCGCCAAACTCGCCACCCGCGCCGGCTGCGGCGTCTTCATCGCCAGCGGTGCCGAGCCTGCCATCGTCGCCCGCCTCCTCGCAGGCACCGGCCCCGGCACGTTTTTTGTTCCCAGCGGCCTGCCCCTCGATGCCAAGAAACACTGGCTCGCCTACTTCCAACGTCCCGGCGGCACCGTGTTCGTCAACGCCCTTGCCATTCCCGTGCTGCGCGAGCGCGGCAGCAGCCTTCTTGCCGTCGGTGTCACCCATGCGCGCGGCGAGTTCGCCGCCGGCGACATCGTCAACATCGCCGGCCCCGACGGCACCGTCATCGCCCGCGGCAAATCGACCTTCACCCACGACGAGATTCCCGCCGTCGCCGGCCTCAAAGCCGAGGCCCTCCGCACGCTCCATCCCGGGCGAAAACGCCTCGAAGTCGTCCATCGCAACGACCTCGTGCTGCTCTGAACGCGGCGTGTTACCGCAACCGTCTGCGAACTGCTTCCAGTCGACGAGGTCCGTTTTTTTCCAGCATCGGCGCCAGTTTCCCGCTGTCGCGGAGTGCGTCGACCCTTGTATCCGAATCAAAGGGGTGTGTGACTGAAATCTGACCTTGTCGAAAGTGTGGGGTAGTTTGGGTTGTAATATGTCTAGTCTATAAACATAGTGGCGCCGATGAAATCCCTTCACGCCCAGCGCGAGCAGGTCCTACGGCAGCTGGCCCAGCTCGA
>JBDNFZ010000118.1:0-1536 GCA_041689555.1 Opitutaceae bacterium
CATCGGCACGCCCATCCTCGTGCCGCTCGTGCTCGGGCTGATCGTGCGCCGCACGCCGCCGTGGTCCGCGTGGAGCACCGTCCTCGTCGGCTTCGTCTCCTCGCTCCTGATCAGCCGCTACCTCACCCCCGAGTGGGCCGCGCCGCTCTTCGGCTACCCCGCGCCGCTCGACACCACCGCCAAGGAATACTGGCGCCAGTCCATCGAGCTTTTCGGTAACATCGCCGTCGGTTCCGCCTGGTTCCTCGGCACCACGTTTTTCTGGCGCCGCACCACGCCCGAGCACAAAGCCAACGTCGCCGAGTTCTTCATCCGCTTCAACACACCCATCGATTTCGCCAAGGAAGAAGGCACCGGCAACGATGCCCGCCAAGCCGGCGTGGTCGGCTGGCTCTGCGTCGCCTACGGCGCGTTCGTCATCCTGCTGGCGCTCATCCCCAATCCGCTCATCGGCCGCCTCGCCTTCCTCGCCTGCGGAGGCATCGTCGCCGGAGTCGGGGCTTTGCTCCTGTTCACCGCAAAAAAGGACCGAACCGTCGCATGAACCATGCGGGCCAACTCCTCCGTTTCCCGCCCAACCGCGTCTGGCGCACCTATCAGGGCGGCCGCGAACTGGATCGGCTCGCCGGAGTCGCGTCGCCCGCCGACACCCACTTCCCCGAGGACTGGATCGCCTCCACCACCCCCGCGATCAATCCCCCCGACGCCACCCCTCGCTCCGACCTCCGACTTTCCTCCTTCAACCTTCAACTCGCCGAAGGCGTCTCCCCCGCGCTCTTCGGCAATGACCCGACGCCGCAAAATTTCGCCGACCTCCTCGCCCGCGACCCCGTCTACTTCCTCGGCTCCGCGCACGCCGCCCGCTTCGGCCCCGTGCCGCAACTCCTCACCAAGTTTCTCGACCCCTCGATCCGACTTCATTTCCAAGTCCATCCCACCGCCGACTTCGCCCGCCGCTACCTCGACGCGCCCTCCGGCAAAACCGAGGCCTACCACATCCTCGCGATCCGCGACGACCTCCCGCACCCGCCCTACCTTTACCTCGGTTTTCAACGTTCGCCCACCCGCGCCGAACTCCGGCGCACGATCGCGACGCAGGACATCGCCGCCCTTGAAGCCTGCTTCGATAAAATCCCGGTCGATGTCGGCGACACCTTTGTCGTGCCCGGCGGCGTGCCCCACGCGCTCGGCCCCGGCCTGCTCCTCGCCGAGATCATGGAACCCAGCGACCTCGTCGTGCGCTTCGAATTCGCGCGCGGCGGCTACACCCTGCCCGAGAGCGCCCGCTTCATGGGCCGCGGCCTGGAATTCTGCCTCGACGTTTTCGACCTCAGCCCGTGGCCCCTCGCCCGCGTCCTCACCGAGGCCCGCTGTGCCCCGCGCCGCGTCCGCGCCCTCGGCCCCGATTCGTTTCAGGACAACCTCGTCGGCCCCGAGCGCACCCCGTGCTTCCGCATCCGCAAGAGCTACGTCCGCGCCCCCGTCACCCGCCGCGATAACGAATGCTTCATCGGCATCGTCACCGCCGGCTCCGGC
>JBDNFZ010000119.1:0-1323 GCA_041689555.1 Opitutaceae bacterium
GGGGAGATTGATGCGGGTCATCTCGGCGAGGTTGGCGCCTTTGCCGCCGAGGAGGTTTTTCATAGAGCCGTTGCCGTCGGCTTTGCCGGCGCCCCACGTGTAGACGTATTTGGGGCCTTTGGAGGCGGATTTCTTCGCGGGAGCGGAGGACTTCTTAGCTTTGGATTTAGCGGCCATGTTGGATGGGTTGTGCGGTTGAAAAGACGGACGACCCGCGCCGAGACGCGGAAGGAAAAGGGAAAACGCCCGCGCCGGGCGGTGTCAACGGCGCAGGGGGTCAAATTGGGCGCAAGAATCTCCCCGTGATCAGCGCCAGGCCAAAACGACCGCGCCGGTCGTGATGAGGGCGCCGCCCAAAGCGGTTTTCCACGTCAGAGCCTCGCCGAGGAAGAGGGCGGCGAGGACGAGCACGAAGACCACGCTGAGCTTGTCGATCGGCGCGACTTTGGAGGCGTCGCCGAGTTGGAGGGCGCGGAAGTAGCAGAGCCATGAGCAACCGGTGGCGAGCCCCGAGAGGATCAGGAAAAGCCAAGTGCGCCGGGAGAAACCGAGGACGGCGCTGACGGGTTGGGTTTCGAGCGCGACGCCCCAGGCAAAGACGAGGACGACGGCGGTGCGGACGGCGGTGGCGAGATTGGAGTCCACGCCGGTGACGCCGATCTTGGCAAAGATGGCGGTGAGGCCGGCGAAGAACGCGGAGAGGAGGGACCAGGTGAGCCAGTTCATGGGGGAGATTTCTGGGGCTTGGCGGGGGCGATGCCGTTGGGGGCGGGACCGCCGGGGTGGTGTGCGTGGTAGATGCCCGAGCGACCGCTCGCGAAAACCGCGATGAAGCAGGCGAGGGCGAAGTAGGGCGCGTAATGGGCGCCGAAGAGTTCCACCCCGAGGAGCGTGCAGGCGAAGGGGGTCTTGGTCGCACCGGCGAAGACGGCGATCAGGCCGAGGCCGGCGAAGAGGTCGACGGGCACGTGCGCGAACCCGGCAAGCGCGTGGCCGAGGGTCGCGCCGATGAAGAACAGCGGGGTGACTTCGCCGCCTTTGAACCCGCTGCCGAGCGTGACGATGGTGAAGAGAGATTTTCCGGCCCAGCTCCAGTCATGCGCCCCGCCGGGATTGAAGGCCGAGAGCAGGGTGACGGCCGCCGGGTCGGGCGAACTCACGCCGAGGCCGAGGTAGTCGCGATGGCCGGTGGCGAACACGAGACCGACAACAAGCGCGCCGCCGATCGCGGGTCGGAGCGGAGCGTAGGCCACCCAACGGGCGAAGGCGGCCTGCAGGGTGTGGATGCCGGCGGTGAAGCCTCGGCTGACGAGGCCGAAGACC
>JBDNFZ010000120.1:0-6640 GCA_041689555.1 Opitutaceae bacterium
AACTAACCCCCAGTCTTACCCACGCGCTCTTCTCCGCTGCGTAGTCCTCGCTACGCCGCCTTCCTGATCGCTACCATCCGAGCCAAACTCCAGGCGTTTGTCACGTATTACGTGACAAACGGATTGGCGACCAGAGCGGGTGGGGTGGGCGTTCCGGACCGCGATTCGGAATAAATCGGGATACGCGGAAGAACCCGATTTCGTTGGGTCTTCGACAAAATATGAGTTGGTCGCAGGGATAATCTCGGAGGTGAATTCCGACGACGATATACGCGGTTTATAACGCCGCGTGGCTCAGAGCGTTTGTCACGTATTACGTGACAAACAGTTTTGCGGCGCGGGCGGCGAGGGCGGGTGGGCGGGTGGGCGTTTGGCGCGGGGGGCGCGGGGGGCGCGGGTTGCGCGGGGGGCGCGAGGCACGGGGACGGGAAAGCGTTTGCCGGCGCGGGTTGGCTCGGTTGTTTGGCGGCATGACTCGGCGCGACTGGATCCGACTGGCGGGGCTGCTGCCGCTCGCCGTGCGCGCGGAGACGGGGGCGCCCGGGATCACGCCGGAGAATTTCGCGCCGGAGCGGTTGCGCGCGGCGATCTTTGCGGAGACCAACCGCGTGCGGGTGGCGGAGGGTCGGCGGCGATTGTTGCCGGAGCCGAAGCTGGACGAGGCGGCGGCCGACCAAGCGACGACGATGGCCGCGCGGCTCAAGCCCTCGCATGACGGACCGTTTCCCGGCGGAGCCAACGCGTTCGAACGCGTGGTGCGGACGGGGCTCAAGGCCGAGTTGGTCGCCGAGAATGTTTCAGCGATCAGCCTGCCCGCCGGCAACTCCGACGAGACGTGGGGCGACGACTACGGGCAACTTGCGGCGGTGATTGTGAGCGAGTGGATGGCTTCGCCGGGCCACCGGCGGAATCTACTGCGCCGCGACCTGACCCATCTCGGCTGCGCGGCGCGGTTGGCGCTGGTGCCGGGCGGGCGGCGGGTGTTCTCGGTGCAGGTCTTTTGCCGACCGGGCGGAGAACGGAAAAATCCATTTGCGGAGCGATGAGGGCGGCGGGCGGCTTGCGCTGATGGGAGGGGAGGTCCAGCGTTCCGGCATGAAAACACAAGCCGGTCTGGTCGGGGTGGCGGAATTGCGGCGGCGGTTGGGCGAGGGCGAGCCGACCGCTATCATCGACGTGCGGACGCCGGGGGAGTTTGCCGGGGCGCACCTCGCGGGTGCGGAAAACATTCCGCTCGGGTCTCCGGAGCTGGCGGCGACGGTGCGGGCGCGGGCGCAGGCGGCGGGCACGGTGTTTGTGATCTGCCAGTCGGGCGGACGTTCGCGCCGGAGTTGCGAGGAGCTCGTGGCGGCGGGGCACGGCGCGGTGGTTTCCGTCGAAGGCGGTGTGGGCGCGTGGGTGGCGGCGGGGTATCCGGTGGAGCGCACGGCGGGCGGCCGCGGGGTGATCGCGCTGGAGCGGCAGGTGCGGATCGCGGCGGGCGGTCTGGTGGTCGCGGGCTGCGCGCTGGGCTACGGCGTGCATGCGGGATTTTTCGGACTGGCGGCTTTCGTGGGGGCCGGGCTGGTGTTTGCGGGCATCACGGATTTTTGCGGGATGGGCCTGCTCATGGCGAAGGCGCCGTGGAACCGGCGGTGAAAGCGGGGGCACTTGGCGAGACGGGCGAAGTCGGGGGCGCGGAGGTTATGGGGCGAGTTGCCCGGAGGGAAAGATCGGGCTTCGTAGCGGGTATGCTCGCATCCGGCGCAACGCCACGCGTCTCCCTCGCCATCCCGGCGCACAACGAGGCGGCGTTTCTGCCGGCATGTCTCGCGGCGGCCGAGCGGGCGGCGGCTCGCGCCGGCGCCGTGCGAGCGCTCGGCGACAGGAGCGCTCGCAAGCGAGCCGGCCTACCGCCGACCGGCAGATGCACCCCTTTTGGCCGCCGGACTAACCTTTCCCTTGTGTCCCATCAGGCGGTGCGCGCAGGATTTTCCAACTTAAACGCGTTTTGATTGGTCTTCAATGTCCACCCCCGCACCGCAACCTGCAACAGAGCCCCCACCGCCGCCTGAGGTCGGCGCCTCGGCGCGGCGACCCCGGCGGCTCACGGGCGTTTGGATCGCCCTCGCGGTTCTCCTGCTGGCCGGGGCGGCGGCGTATGGCCTGATGCGGCGGCCTGAGGCGGTGGTCATCACCGTCGAGGTGCGGGAGGTCGTGGATCATGTCGTGGTCAGCGGTCGGCTTCGCGCGGTTCGGGAGGCGGCGGTGGGCGTGGAAATCGGGGGCACCGTCGAGGAGGTTATGGCGCGCGAGGGCGACCGCGCCGTCACCGGTCAGGAGTTGGCGCGCATCGGCCTCGTCGACTACGAGGCCCAGCGACAGCAGGCCCGCGCCCGTCGCGACTCAAGCGCGGCGGAAGCCGCCGTCGCGGCGCTGTTGGCCGGTCAGGCGAAAGAAGATTTGCGCCGCACCGAGGAACTTTCCCGCAGCGGGGTTCTGGCCGTGGCCGAACTGGAAACCGCGCGCAACGCCGCCGCCCGCCTGGAGGCGGCCGAGGCGGCGGCGCGGGCGCGGCGTGAAGAAGACGAGGGCGCCCTGCGGCTGCTCGACCGCCAGTTGGAGAAACGCATCGTGCGGGCGCCCTTCGCAGGGACCGTCACGCGCCGCTCCGTGGAACCGGGCCAGAGTGTCGGCCCCGGCACGGCGCTTTTTCTGCTCGCCGAGATGGCCCGCACCGAAATCTACGCCGAGACCGATGAAAACAACGTGGGCCGCCTACGCGCCGGCCAGCCGGCGACCGTGATCGCGCCGGCCTTTCGCACGACGCCCTTCCAGGCGCGGCTCACGCAGATCGGTCCGCGCATCGACTGGGATCGCGGAGTCGTCGGCCTCCGCCTCACTCCGGAAAATCCCCCGGACTTCCTTTTGCCCAACATGACCGTCGACGTGAGTATCGAGGTCGCCCGCCTGCCCGCTGCGCAAACCCTGCCGGTGTCCGCCGTGTTGCGCTCGCGCGCCGGCGATTTCGTGCTGATCGCGACCGGCGACCGTTTTGAACGCCGCGCCATAAAAGTCATCGGGGAAAACCCCACGACGATCGCCGTCGAGAATCTGCCCGCAGGAATTCGTGTCGCCCGGGAAGCGACGAAGGTGGACGCGGGTGAGCGCTACCGGATGACCGCGCCGCCCTGAGCCTCGGAACGGAGCCGATGTCCGCCCCTTTCGCCCTTTCCGTCGCGCTGCGGCAAATGACGCACAACCGCGGGCAGACGCTGCTCACCGTCGGCGTGGTCGCGACCAGCGTGACCCTGATTCTTTTCATTTCTTCACTGATCATGGGCCTGCAGATCCGGATCGTGAGCACCGTCACCGATTCCATTCCGCACGTGCGAATCCTGCCGCAGGAGCGCGCGCCGGAAGTGCCCTGGGATAACGCGACGGCCGGGGATGCGACGGTGCGCGTCGGCGTCGTGCCGAAACTCGAGCAACGCCGGCGCAAGATCGAGGGCTGGCAACCCTGGCTGGACCGGATCGAGGCGCTCGACATCCCGGGACTCGGCGCGCTGCTGCCGTCCGTCGAGGGCGGCGTGGTGGTGTCGCGCGAGAGCAAGCGCATCTCCGCCCGGCTGGTGGGCGCGGCCCCGGAAGACTACAACCGCATCGTCGATCTCCGGCAGAATCTCGTCGCCGGCCGGTTCTTCGGCCTCAACGGCGGCGAGGCGGTGATCGGCCTGAAGCTGGCCACGGAGCTGGGCGTGCGCCTCGGGGAACGCGTCAGCTTTTTGAGCGCCGAGGGCAACACCGGCACGGCGACCATCGCCGGGATTTTCGACACGGGGTTTGGCGCGGTCGACGGCTTCACCGTGGTGGTGCCGCTGCGGGACGGGCAATCGTTGTTTCAGCTCGGCAACGCGATCACCGGCTTCGGGCTCAAGTTGCGCGATGTTTTTACCGCCGAGCAGGTCGCCGGCGATCTGCGCCGCCAGTTGCCCTTTAAGATCGAAAGCTGGATGGCGGATAACGAACGCGCCCTCGGCGGGCTCCGCGCGCAGTCGCAATCGTCCCGGATGATCGTCGCGTTCACCGTGATTTCTTCCGGCCTGGCCATCGCCGCGCTGATGGTGATTTCGGTCGGCAGCAAGTATCGCGAGCTCGGGATTCTGAAAGCGATGGGCGCGTCCAACGGGCAGGTCCTGAGTATCTTCGCGTGGCAGGGCACGCTGCTTTCGTTGATCGGGGCCGGGCTCGGCACCCTCGCGTCGCTGGCCCTGTTGTTTTGGTTGAGTAGCCTGAAAACCGTCTCCCTCACCACCGGGCGCGCGACCGATCTGTTCCCCATCGCGATCACGGTGGGGAATTTTCTCATCGGCAACGGCCTCGCGGTGGCGACCGGCCTGTTCGCGTCGATTTATCCGGCGTCACGCGCCGCCAAGGTGGACCCGATCGAGGTCATTCGCGGCCAATGAAAACGAACCCCGGCCCGCTCGTTTCCCTCGCAGGTATCGGCAAAGTCTATGGCGGCGAAGTTCCGACGCGGGCCTTGCGGGGGATTTCCTTCACCGTGAACGCCGGCGAGTTTGTCGCCATCGTGGGCTCGTCCGGTTGCGGCAAGACGACCCTGTTGAATCTGCTCGGCCTGCTTGATCGCGCGACCGAGGGCACGCTGCACCTCGCGGGCCGAAACGTCACCGATCTGGATGCCCGTGAGGCGGGGCGGGTGCGGCGCGACCTTCTCGGGTTTATCTTCCAGTTCCACTACCTCCTCCCGGAATTCGACGCGCTGGAAAACGCCTTGATGCCGTGCCGGCTGGCCGGCGGCGACCGCGCCAAGGAGCGTGAACCGGCGATGCGGGCGCTGTTCGCCCGGTTGGGCCTCGGCACCAAAATCCACAAACGCCCGAGCCAACTCTCCGGCGGCGAACAGCAGCGCGTCGCCATCTTACGCGCGCTGGCGAACGATCCTCTGTTCATCCTCGCAGACGAACCGACCGGCAACCTCGACAGCCGCAACGCCGCCGAGATTTCGTCCCTGTTGCGCGACGTGACCAGAGAGACGCACCGCGCCGTCATCATGGTGACCCACGATCAGGAGATGGCCATGAAGGCCGACCGGGTGATCACGCTTCGCGATGGGCGGATCGAGTCCGACCGCCCGACGGGCCGGCTCCCGGAGGCGGGTTAAAGCGCGGACCTTTTGGCCGTCTTTCTTCGCGTGCTTTCGCGCATTTCTCGGGCAACCCCATCTTTGGGCTCGGCCGCAAGCATTCGATTGAACCGCGAATGAACGCGGAGAGACGCGAATGAAACCCTTTGATCGAGGGCGTTTCGGGCTACCCGCCAAATGTTGGAAGAAACACAGAGCCACGAAACCCGATCACCCCGTCCCGAGATTCGCGTGCATCTGTGTCCATTCGCGGTTCTCAACGGCATGAGTTCGGCTCAGGGCGTGGGAAAGCATACGCTCCACCGGTGGCCCCGGCGTGCGGCGGCGGCTTCGACGACGCACATAGGCGCGACCGGGCTGGAGGGGCCGGATCGGCCGACGCTGTGGGGGCGAGTTGCAGGGCGCGGAGAATAGGGCTTCGTAGTGGGTATGGCCACATCCGGAGCAACGCCGCGTATCTCCCTCGTCATCCCCGCGCACAACGAGGCGGCGTTTCTGCCGGCGTGTCTCGCGGCGGCCGGGCGGGCGGCGGCACGGGCCGGCGCGGGCGTGGAAATGATCGTGGTGCTCAACCGTTGCACGGATGACACCGAGGCGATCGCGCGGGCGGCGGGGTGTGTGATCGTGCGCGAGGATGCGAAGAACCTGTCGATCATCCGCAACGCCGGAGTCGCGGCGGCGCGGGGCGAGATCGTCGTCACCTGCGATGCGGACAGCTTGATGCACGCGGACTCTCTGGCGGAGATCGCGCGGCGGCTCGACGCGGGGCGGGTCGTGGGCGGGGGCGCGATGGTGCTGCCGGAGCGGTGGTCGGTGGGGATCTTGGCGAGCGGGCTGGCGGCGATGCCTTATCTGATATTTACCGGCGTGAGCTTCAGTTTGTTTTGGTGCCGGAAGAAAGACTTCGACGCCATCGGCGGCTTCGATGCGCGGTTCGTCTCGGTGGAGGACGTGGATTTCGCGCGGCGGCTGAAGGCGCACGGACGGAAGACGGGGCGGCGCTGGGGCACGCTCTGGCGGACGCCGCTGGTGACCTCGTGCCGGAAGTTCGACCTGTTCGGCGACTGGTATCTGTTCAGAAACCCCGCGTTTGTGCGGCGGCTGTTTCGCGGCGACGACCGCGCGGCGGCGGACAAGTTTTGGTATGACGTGCGCTCGGGGTGAGCGTCAGCGGCGCTCGATCCGCGCGCGGTCGGCTTCGACGAAGTGCTTGAGCTGGGCGACGCTGGGCAGCGCGACGTGGTAACGGGAGACGAAGAGTTTTCGGGAGAGGCCGGCGGTGGCGTATTCGACCTTGGTCTCGTCCTTGTCGCTGCACAGGAGAATACCGACGGGCGGCTGGTCGCCCTCGGCCATCATGTGCTTTTTGAAATAGTTTAGGTAAAAGTTCATCTGCCCGGCGTCGGCATGGGAGAAAGCGCGAATCTTCAGATCGACGAGCACGTGGCAGCGGCGGCGGCGGTGGTAAAAGACGAGATCGATGCGGTCGTGTTC
>JBDNFZ010000121.1:0-2024 GCA_041689555.1 Opitutaceae bacterium
GCAGGTGATCGTGCTCGAGTTGCCCGAAAGCGACGAGGCGGCCCGCAGGCTGATCGAGATCTGTCGCGAGCACGGCTGCCGCCTGCTGATTCACAACAATCTCGAGGAACGCTACACGCAGCCGTTGGTGCCGATCATCGAAGAAGGCCGGCACTTTTATACGTTACAGGCGGAGCCCTTGGAGGATCCGTTCAACCGGCTCGTGAAGCGGGCATTCGATCTCGGCGTCGCCTTGCCGGTGGTGGTTTTCATTTTGCCGCCCTTGTGCGCGTGGGTCGCGCTGATGCAGCGCCGCCAGGCTCCGGGACCGCTGTTCCACGCGCGCGAGCGCCGCGGACTGCAGGGGCAGACGTTTCGCATGTGGAAGTTCCGCTCGATGCGGGTCGAGCCCGCGGATGCGCGGGCCGAGTCGCGGCAGACCAGCGCGGATGATGCGAGGATTTTCCCCTTCGGCCGGTTCCTGCGTCGGCGGAGCCTCGATGAGTTTCCCCAGTTTTGGAACGTCGTGCGCGGTGAGATGAGTCTGGTGGGTCCGCGTCCCTATATGCCGGAACTCGACGAGACGTTTCGCCAGCGCACCCGCGGCTACCGTTCCCGGCAATTGGTGAAGCCCGGGATCACCGGCCTCGCGCAAAGCCGGGGCTACCGCGGGGAAATTCTCGAGCAGGAGATGCTCCTGCGCCGGGTGCATTGGGACGTCCACTACATCACCCACTGGTCGGTGTGGCTCGACCTCGAGATCACGGCGCGAACGCTCTGGCAGGTCTTCCGTCCGCCGCAGACCGCGTATTGATGCGGCCGCATCGCGCTAGAAGTTCTTCAGATAGATCGTCCCGTCCGGGGTCGAAAACGTGAGATCCTCGTTGGTGACTTTGGAGAGCCTGAGTCCGTTGGACCGATCCACGAAATCGTTGACGCGGTAGACCCGCTCGTTGAGCAGGACCTTGCTGTCTTTGCCGTCGGCGCGGATGCCGGAAACGCGCAGGCCGTCGACGATGGCTTGGATGTGTTCTTGGAACTTCCCGCCCGAAAGCGTCGGGGCCGCGGCCACCGGCTCAGGGGAAATGACGGCATCGGCGGCGCGGAGGAGCGATGGCGCAGGTAGGCGGGGGACCGCAGGCGGGAGCGTGAGGCCGCCGCTACCCACCATCTCCGAGAGCGGGGCGGAACGGGCGGCGGACATCGTCGTGGCCGCGGCGCCTTCGGATTTGGCCGCGCCGCCCGCGTCCGCCGCAGGCGCCGGCTTAAGCGAGGCGAGCACAATGATCGGCTGAGTCTCCACGGTCTTGGTCGTCGGGGCGGCGGCCACCGTCGCCGGCTTGGCTGCGGTCGCGGTCGGAGTTGCAGGGCGGTTGAGCCACGAGACGGCGCCGACAACGGAAATTACGAAAAGCACGATGCCACCGCTGGCAAGCAGCACCAAAGTCTGGACGGAAAGACCGGGCGCACGTGCCGGGGTCCGCCTGCCGCCGCCGGGCATCGGCGCCGAAAAATCGGCGGTGTCGCCGGTGCGTTCGCTCTGCGCCTTTTTCAGGGCTTCGTTGATGAGACTCATGGCAAGGATCCGGGCTTAATCGGTGAGCATGGAAAGGTCACGGATCGCCCGGCGGACGTGCCAGTAGTTGACCTCGTCGGACTCGTGAATGAAAGCGGCGAGCATGGACTTGTCGCAAAGATTATTGACGACGCGCGGGATGCCCTTGCTCGCGCGGTGAATCGCACGCAGCGCCCACGTCGTGAACGTCGGGCGGCCGCTGCCGCCGGCGAGAGTGAGGCGGTGTTGGATGTAGTGGCGCGTGTCGGCGAGGGACAACGGGTGCAACTCGTAGTGGACGAGAATGCGCTGGCGCAGCTGGCGCAGTTCTTCCCGGGCGAGGATTTCCTTCAGCTCGGGCTGACCCATGAGCACGATCTGGAGCAGCTTTTGTTTATCGGTCTCGAGGTTGGAGAGGAGGCGGATCTGTTCGAGCACGTCAAACGAGAGATTCTGCGCCTCGTCGATGATGAGGACGATGTCGCGCCCC
>JBDNFZ010000122.1:0-3100 GCA_041689555.1 Opitutaceae bacterium
AAGAACACCAATTTTATTGGCCGCGGCTCCTTCAAGCTGGGTGCCCACATCGCCACCGTTGAAGCCGTGATCGGCCGCTCCGATTCCACCAAGAGCTTTTCGCCGAACCAGTGGAGCACCGCCGGTCTGGCCGCCAGCGGCGCCCCGACCACGACCCTGACCGCCAACAACACGGCGGTGCCAAATCCGCTTTCCGGCATGGCCTATCCCAGCAACGGTGCCGACTATAACCGGGTCTTCAATGCTCTCGTCGCCTACTTCCCGGCGCTCGAGGTCAATCGCGGCCTGCCCTTGGCGTTCCGCTGGCGCGCGCTCCCCGGCGGCAACCGCGAGATCAACACCGTCAGCGACACCCGCCGCTTCCTCGGCTCGCTGGAAGGACCGCTGCCGATCCCGCTGCAATTCTTCTCGGAGTGGGACTATCGCGCCGGCGTCTCGCAGTCCGAGAGCAAGTCGAAGTCGAAACTGCTGAACGGCTACTACTACTCCGTGCCCTTCGCCAATCTCATCAAGACCGGCGTGCTGAACCCGTTCTCCTACACCCAAACCCCGGCGGCGACCGCCGGCCTCAAGGCGGCCTCGGCCACCGGCGTCGAACTCTTCGGCGGCACCTTCACCACCACCGGCGCCGACTTCGCCGCCTCGGGCCCGGTCTTCAAACTCCCCGGCGGCGTCATCCAGGGCGCCGTCGGCCTCGATTACCGCAAAGAGGAATACAGATTCATCGGCGACCAACGCGCCAACGTCGGCACGGCCGATTCCCTGATCTTCAACGTGCCCTTCGACAACGCGCTCGCCACCGCCGGCACGCTCGAGCGCACGGTCGAGGCGGTCTTCGCCGAGGTCCAGATCCCGGTCCTGAAGAATCTCGATCTCAACCTCGCCGGCCGCCGCGACACCTACACCGGCTTCGGCAGCACCACCAACCCGAAATATACCCTGCGCTACACCCCGATCGAGCAAGTGCTCTTCCGCGGTTCCTACAACACGGGCTTCCGGGTGCCGACCTTCAAACAGCAGTTTGATCCTGCCTTCCGCTCGATCTACGCCGGCGCCGACCTCGTCAATCCCGTCACCGGCGCCGCCATTCCGGCGAACAGCCTGGACATCATCAGCGGCGGCCGGGCCGACCTGAGTCCCGAAGATGCCAAGATGAAATCGTTCGGCGTGGTGATCTCGCCCCTGAAGAACATCACCTTCGGCGTGGACTGGTGGTCGGTGAATCGCACGGGCACAATCCAAACCCTCGCACCGGCGACCATCCTCGCGAACTTTCGACTTTTCCCGAATGCCTTTTTGGGGGATGCCGCCACCAACACGATCACCGCGATCGACGCTCGCCCGACCAATGCGGGCGAAACCCGGACCGAAGGTATCGAATACAGCGGTCGGGGCGAGTTCGGCCTGTGGAGCGGAAAACTGGTGGCCGACGTCAACGTTACCCAGTTGCTGGAGAAGAAATCCCGCCTCATCGCGAATGCGCCGTTCGGTCCGAGCGAAGTCGGTCGTTTCACCCGCGCCAGCGACATCGGCTTGAAGTGGAAATCCACCTCGTCGGTTTCCTACCGCAAGGGCAAGTGGGTCTCGCGGGTCAGCCAGCTCTACCGCGCCGGCTATCTGGACTATGTGCCGCCCGGGATCGCCAGTCGCGTGTTCCTGCCCTTTGCCCCGGACTACAACCCGAAGGTCGACGCTTATATCACCTACAATGCCAGCCTCACCTATCGTTGGAGCAAGTCCCTCACCGTGGTCGCCGGCATCAAGAACCTGCTGAACGAAGATCCCCCCTTCAGCATCGCCTATGACACCAACACCGGTGCCGGCAGCAGCTGGGAGCCGCGCATTGCCGATCCGCGCGGCCGCTCGTTCACGCTCAGCGTCGAATACGCCTTCAAGTAAACAGGCGCTGCCGGCTCCGCCGGTCCAAGGCCCCGTCACCCCTCAGCCCGGTCTAAAGCCGGGCTTTTTCTTGCGCGGCCGAGGAAGCGGATGCCGGTTGCATCCGAGGCCGAAGTCGGGACGTTTGCTCGGCATGAGTTCCACTCCCATCGTCGCCGGCCCCGTCCCGGTGCCCGCCGCACCCTCGCTCAAACTCAAGGCCAACGTGAAACCGCGCGTGGTGCAGGGGCATCCGTGGGTCTTCGGCAACGAGGTCGAGGCGCTGGTCTCGGCGGAGCACGACGGCACCGCGATCGAGTGCCGCGATCGCACGGGGCGCTTCATCGGCACGGGCATCTACAACAGCAAGTCGCAGATCGTGTGGCGGCGGCTGAGCCGGAACCGGATCGCGCTCGACGCGGCGTGGATCCGCGCGGCGCTCGTGCGGGCGATCGGGCGGCGCGCCCCGGCTTCGGCGCGGCGACTGGTCTGGTCGGAGTCCGACGAACTGCCGGGTTTGGTGGTCGACCAGTTTGGCGACACGCTGGTCGTGCAGATCCAGACGCTCGCGCTCGACCGGATGACGGCGGTGATCGGCGATCTTCTGGCGGAGTTGGTGCAGCCGGCGGAAATTATTTTTCGCAATGACGCCAATATCCGCCGGCTCGAGGGTCTGCCGCTGGAGACGCACACGCGCTCGGGCCGGCCGTGGGCGCCGCGCTGGGTTGGCATCGAGGGCATGGACTACTGGCTCGATTTGGAGAGCGGGCAAAAGACCGGATTTTACCTCGACCAGTGCGCGCAGCATCCGCTCGTGGCAAAGTATTGCGCCGGCAAGCGCGTGCTCGACGCCTTTTGCAACCAGGGGCCGTTTGCCCTGCACGCGGCGCGGGCCGGGGCGGCCTACGTCCTCGGGCTCGACAGCTCGGAGGAAGCGATCACGACCGCGCGGCGGAACGCGGAGCACAACGGGTTGAAGGCGGAGTTCGCGGGAGCGAACGTCTTCGACTGGTTCAACGACGAGGCCCGGGCCACGGAGACACCGTGGGACGTGATCGTGCTGGACCCGCCGCCGTTTGCGAAGTCGAAGAGCGCGATGCCCGGGGCGCTGCGCGGTTACAAGGAGCTGAACCTGCGCGCACTCAAGGCGCTCGCGCCGGGCGGGGTCCTCGCGACCTACACCTGCTCGCACCACATGCAGGACGCGGACCTGCGCGGAGTG
>JBDNFZ010000123.1:0-3636 GCA_041689555.1 Opitutaceae bacterium
CCCCGCCTGCGAGGGCGCCGGTCGGATCAAGCTCGAGATGGCGTTCATGCCCGGCACGTTTCTTCCCTGCGACGACTGCCGCGGCCTGCGCTACGGCCCCGACCTCGCCGACATCACCTGGAAGGGCAAGGCCATCGGCCAAGTCCTCCAGCTCACCTTTGAGGAGGCCGCGACGTTCTTCGATTTCCACTCTCAGCTTTCCCAAGTCTGCCGGCTCATGGTCGATTGCGGCCTCGGCTACCTCACGCTCGGCCAGAGTTCGCCCACGCTCTCCGGCGGCGAGGCCCAGCGCCTCAAGCTCGTCACGGAACTCGCGACCGGTCTCGCCAGCTACCGTGATCGCTCCCGCGGCACGCTGCCGCGCAATCTCTATCTCCTCGAGGAGCCCACCATCGGCCTGCACCTCAGCGACTGCGAAAAACTCATCCGCGTTCTCCATTCGCTCGTCGAACAGGGTCACACCGTGGTCGTGATCGAACACCATCTCGATCTGCTCGCGGAGGCCGATTACATCGTCGAGCTCGGTCCGGTCGGCGGACCCGATGGCGGCGAACTCCTCTACCAGGGCGACTTCGCCGGCCTCCTCAAAACCAAAGGCAGTCCCACCGCACCCTACCTGCGCGCCAAACTCGCGCGCTAAAGCCGACCTGGGTTTCCCGTCCGAAAATTCGTCGCACGCCCACCGACCTCAGCCGGCCGCCACGCTCATGTCGTGCGCCTTGGCCGCATCCTCGACGACCCGCACGATCTCGCTCAACGAAACCGGTTTCAGCAGATACCGGAACAACGCCGCCTCGTTCACGCTCCGCAGCAACATCTCGGGCTTCATGTAGCCCGTGACCAACACCCGCTGCATGTGAGGAAATTCCTCACGGGCGCGGACCAAAAAATTCATGCCGTTTCCGCCGGGCATCAGGTGGTCGGCGACGACGACCTTGAAAGTCTTTTTTTGGAGCAGGAAATCCGCCTCGCGCGCGCTCTTCGCCGTGGTGACCTCGAACGAGGGCTCCAACGCGGCCGTCAGCACATCCAACAGCGACTGCTCGTCGTCAACCAGGAGCACCGGTTGTTTGCTCGCGGTAATTTCCGCCGGGGTTGTGGACGATTCTTGGCTCATCCCGGGTAGCTTTTGCTAAGGCCCGTTTCCTTGGCAAATGCAAAGCACGTCTCCGGCGCCGAAAGGAATTTTGCTTTGCGGTTCGGCCGGGGCCGGGAATCCTCTCCGACTCGTCATGGCCTCACCCGATTTGCACGCCGCCGCCCGCTCGGGCAACTTCGCACAGTTGCCCGCCGGCACGCTCACGGCCGCATCCCTCGCCTCCCGCAACGCCTCGGGCAACACGCCCCTGCACGTCGCTGCCCGCCACGGTTACTTGAACCGGATTCCCGCCGAGTTGCTGACCGTCGCTGCCTTGTCCTTAAAGAACGACGCCGGCTACAGCCCGCTGCATCATGCGGCCAGTGGCGGCCACCTCGACCAATTGCCCGCCGGCATGCTCACGGCTGGTCTCCTCGAGTTGCGGAGCAACGCCGGCAACACCGTCTTCCACTTGCTTGTGGCCAACGGCCATCTCGATCAACTCCCGCTCGAGTTGATCACCCAGGCGGCCTTCCAGCTAAAATCCGATGTCGGCAACACCCCCCTGCACGAGGCGGCCGAGCAGGGCGCGTTGGATCGTATTCCGGCCTCCTTCATCACCGTGGCCGCGCTTTCCGCCAAAAATCTCGGCGGCGAGACCGTGCTCCATGTCGCCGCCTTCAACGGCCACCTCGACCAGATCGCGCCCGACCTCCTCACGGCCCCGGCCCTGCTCGAGGTCACCAGCACGGGCGACACCGTCTTCCACGCCGCCGCCATTTCGGGCCATCTTCAGCAGATTCCCGCCGCCTTTCTCACGCACCGCAATCTGATCGGCGCCAGCAAAGCCGGCTTCACCGCGATCCATGCCGCCGCCGAGACCGGCCAACTGGACAAGATTCCCCGCGAGCATCTCACCGCCGACCTCTTGCTGACCCGCAACGACAACGGCGACACCCCGCTCCATGCCGCCGCCTTCGAAGGCCATCTCGATCAGGTCCCGCCCGAGTTGCTGACCGGCGTCAACCTCGCGGTCCGCAACTACGACGGCGTCTCCGTCTGGCGGACCGCCAGCGACCGCAATTTCACGCACCAGATTCCCGCCGCCTTCCGCCCCCGCAACCTCGGGGCGGCCGAGCGGTTCTTCCGCCGGATTTTCCGCGCGCGCTCGCCGTTTTGAGCGGCCCCGCCGCGGGAAACCCGCACGCGCGGGCGCATCGGCCAACTTTCGCCTTCCCCTCGGCATCGCCCCTGCTTTCCTGCTTCCCTCTTTTCGTTTTTCCATGAACACCACCATCAGCGCCATCACCGCCCGCGAAATCATTGACTCCCGTGGCAATCCCACGGTCGAGGTTGATGTCAAACTTGCCTCCGGCCACTTCGGCCGCGCCGCCGTGCCCTCCGGGGCCTCCACCGGCGAGCACGAGGCCATCGAGCTGCGCGACGGCGACAAAAAACGCTACGGCGGCAAGGGCGTGCAAAAGGCGGTCGGCAACGTGAAGGGCAAGATCGCCCCCGCCCTCCTCGGCTTCGACGCCTTCGACCAGACCGGCGTCGACGCCGCCATGATCAAACTCGACGGCACCCCGACCAAGGCGAAGCTCGGTGCCAACGCCATCCTCGGTGTCTCCCTCGCCACCGCCAAGGCCGCCGCCGCCGCCGCCGGCATTCCCCTCTACAAATACCTCGGCGGCCCCAACGCCAAGGTCCTCCCCGTGCCCCTCATGAACATCATGAACGGCGGCGCGCACTCCGACGCCCCGATCGATTTCCAAGAGTTTATGATCGTCCCGCGGAACTTCACCTCCTTCTCCGACGCCCTCCGCGCCGGGGCCGAGGTGTTCCACTCCCTCAAGAAAGTGCTCAAGTCCAAGGGCCTCCAGACCGCCGTCGGCGACGAGGGCGGCTTCGCCCCCAACCTCGCCTCCACCACCGACGCCCTCGACGCCATCGCCGAGGCCGTGAAGGGCGCCGGCTACAAACTCGGCAAGGACATCTTCCTCGCCCTCGACGTCGCCGCTTCCGAGTTCTACGTGAAGGAAAAGAAGACCTACGTCTTCAAGAAGTCCGATCAACGTTCCTTCACCGGCGACGAGTTCGTCTCCTACTACCAGGACCTCTGCGCCAAATACCCGATCGTTTCCATCGAGGACGGCTGCGCCGAAAACGACTGGGTCACGTGGAAGAAGCTCACCGACACCCTCGGTGCCAAGGTCCAGTTGGTCGGCGACGATCTCTTCGTGACCAACGTCGCCTTCCTCCAAAAGGGCATCGATACCGGCACCGCCAACTCGATTCTCGTGAAGGTGAACCAGATCGGCTCCCTCACCGAGACCCTCGACTCGATCGCCCTCGCGCAGCGCAACCGCTACACGACGATCATCTCGCACCGCTCCGGCGAGACCGAGGATGTCACTATCGCCGACATCGCCGTCGCCACCAACGCCGGCCAGATCAAGACCGGCTCCGCCTCCCGCACCGACCGCGTCGCCAAATACAACCAGCTCCTCCGCATCGAGGAAGAGCTCGGCGCCAGCGCGATCTACGGCGGCACCCTC
>JBDNFZ010000124.1:0-8589 GCA_041689555.1 Opitutaceae bacterium
AACCGTTACCTGAGCCTCACGCCGCCGACGTTCGTCGTGGGTCAGCCGGTGAAGCTACTGGTGCTGGGCGAGTCTCCGCTGGGCTACAACGCGGTGGTCAACCACACGCACCGCGGGCTGATTTATTTCAGCGAACTCTCGGGGCCGCTGGCGACGGGGCAGGCGCTGGACGGGTTCATCAAGGCGATGCGGGACGACGGAAAGATCGACCTCACGTTGAACGGCCCGCGCGTGGGCTACGGGCGGATCGCGCCGCTGACGGAGAGGATTCTCGAGGCGATCAAGGCGGCTCCGGGCGGGCGGCTCGCGTTGCACGACGGGAGCCCGCCGGAGGAAATCCGCGCGACGTTCGAGGTGAGCAAGAAGGCGTTCAAGCAGGCGATCGGCGTGCTGTTCAAGGCGAAGCAGATCGTGATCGAGGCGACGGGGATCCGGGTGCCGTAGGGTGGGTGAGCGGGAAGTTGAGAGGTGGGAGTTGAGGGCTGAGAGTCCGGTCCTCGGAAGGGGCGGAAAAACTGTAGGGGCGTCGCTTGCCGACGCCCGCGGGCGGCGGCGAGCGCCGCCCCTACGTCATGAGTTTTGAAATGAAGTTAAGAGGGATCGGGGTGGAGCGCGTTGACCTCAACGCGCTGAGTGCCGATACCAGCGGCCCTTAATTTTTAGACTTCGGGTGAATTGAGGGAGAGCCGGGACCTCCGGGCCCGGCTGGAGGGGAACCGCCGACCGATCCCGTCGGGCCCGGAGCAACGGTCCCGACGCTACCTTGAAAAATTCAGATTTAATCGGCTGTTGGCATGACGCGGGCGAAAAACCAGCGCGTCGGGGTCAACGCGCTCCACCTGCTTGAGGCGCTGCACCGTCGCTCAGTAGACGAAGAAGAATTCCTGCAGGGCGCGCGGGTCGGCGGTGCGGGTGAGGCCGAGCATGAGGAGGACGCGGGCTTTCTGCGGGTTGAGCTCGTCGGCGGCGATGAAGCCGAGGCGGTCGTCGTCGATCTCGATGTTGCGCTCGACCACGCCGCCGCCGGTGCGCGAGGCGCGCACGATCGCGACGCCTTTTTTCGCGGCGGCGGCGCAAGCCGCGAGAGCAGGGGCGCCGAGGTTGCCGTCGCCCACACCCGCGATCACGAGGCCGCGCGCGCCGGCCGCCACGGCGGCGTCGACGAGGGCGCGGTCCATGCCGGCGTAGGCGAAGATGATGTCCACGCGCGGGAGGGCGGCGCGCGATTGCAGGGCGAACTCGCTCGCGGCGGTGTGGCGGCGGACGGGCGGGGCGTAGAAGTGGGGGCGGCCGGCGTTGACGAGGCCGGCGAGGCCGCGCTGGCCGCTGTGAAACGTGCCGAGCTGCGTGGTGTTGGTCTTGGCGACCTCGCGGGCGAAATGGATTTCGTCGTTGGCGACGACGAGCACGCCGCGTCCGCGCGCGGCGGGGGTGGTGGCGACGGCGACGGCGTTGAAAAGATTCATCGGGCCATCGGCGCTCATGGCGGTGGCGGGGCGCATCGCGCCGACGAGCACGACGGGTTTTTCGGAGCGCACGACGAGGTTCAGGAAATAGGCGGTCTCTTCCATCGTATCGGTGCCGTGCGTGATGACGACGCCGGCGACGGCGGGATCGGCGACGGCGGCCTGCGTGCGGGCGGCGAGTTTCCGCCACACGGCCTCGGTCATGTCCTGGCTGCCGAGCTTGGCGACTTGCTCGACCTCGATCTGTGCGAGCGTGGCGAGTTGGGGGACGGCGGCGACGAGCGCCTCGATGGAGAGGGCGGCGGCGCGGTAGCCGCGACCGGCAGTCTGCGCGCCGGCGATGGTGCCGCCGGTGGCGAGGAGACGGATGCGGGGGAGCGCGGCGGGGGTGCGCGAGGGGGCGGCGGGTTGATTGACGGATCGGGCCATGGGGGGAACGTAGGCGCGCGGCGGTGCGGGGGGCAAACCATCGCGCGCAAGCTCGGTCCTACAGGTTCGAAGAGTTGCCCGGGCGAAAACCCGCGCGTTGGTTCAACGCGGGCCACCTTGGCCAACGACGCAGGCGGAAACCGCGCCGCAGGGAAGCGACCTCCCGATCAAATCCTTCCCGATTTTCCCAACGTGCAAAATCCGACGCGGTGCCGGATCTTGTAACGATTGGCAGAGACTTGAATCCGCCGGACCAGAAGCTTTTCACCGTGTTACGCGCTCGCCGAGGGCGAGCGTGGCGATCGAGACGTGGCGCGGGCTCAGCCTTTCGGCAGGATGAGGCTGAACGTGCTGCCGTGCGGTGTGGCGGCGCGGTGGGTGAGTTCGCCGCCGAGCACGCGGACATACGCCTTGGTCAGCGCGAGCCCGAGGCCGAAGCCCTTGGTGCGGCTGCGGGAGCGGTCGACACGGTAGAACCGCTCGGTGATCCGCGCGCCGTGCCCGGGCGTGATTCCGGGCCCCTCGTCGGTCACGCTGATCGTCCACGTGGGATCGGTGTCGGTGAGCGTGACGTGAATCGCGGTGCGCGCGGGACTGTGCTTGATGGCGTTATCGATGAGGTTTTGCAGCGCTTGGCGCAGCAGAACCGGATCGGTGACGATCAGCCCGGCGACGGGCCCGAGGGAAATTTTCTGTTCCTTGTTGTCGGCGAGGACGCCGAGTTCGCCGACGCACTGGGTGAGAAACTCCTCAAGTTGCACGGGCTGGCGTTGGACAGTTTGCGCGCCGCCCTCGGCGGTGGCCAGTTCCAGCAGGCGTTGCGTGAGCTGTTGGAGGCGCTGCGCTTCCTCCAGCATGCTACCGTTGATCTCCCGATATTCCTCGGGACTGCGGGCGCGTTTGAGGCCAACCTCGCCCACGCTGCGCAGCGTCGTGAGCGGCGTGCGCAACTCGTGCGAAGCGTCGGCGACGAAGCGGTCGAGGGCAACGAAGGCGCTCTCGAGGCGGTCGAGCGTGACGTTGAACGCCGAGGCCAGTCGGCCGAGTTCGTCATTTGAGGAGGCCACGGGCAGACGCCGGCCGAGATCGTCGGCACGGATCTGCGTCGCGGCCGCGACCATCCGGTCGAGCGGCCGCAGCCAGCGACGCGTGAGCAGGTATCCGCCGAGCACGAGCATCGCGACGACGACCGGAAGCGAGATGACGATGATCCAACGCAAAGCGCCGAGGGCGTCGCCGACCGGCTCGTGAATGCTAAGCACGCGGATCATCCAGCCTTCGGGACGGCCGGCCACGGCATAGGGCGCCGAGAGCACGCGGAGCCGAATATCCTCGGAAACGAAGAAGACCGAAATGGTCTCGCGGCCGCGCGCGGGCGCGACGGGAAGATGTTGAAGGTTGTTGTCGTCGAGCGGCCAGAAGCGCCGCACGAGTTTGCCCTTCTCATCCCACAATTCGAACCAGCGGTTATACGGCGCCCAATGCGCACCGGCGGGCGCGGCGACGCCGGCCCAGAAGATGCGGCCGTCGGCGGCAACCCTGAGTTGGGTGGAAATCTCGCCCAATTGCCGGCGCAACTGATAGTCGAGCGGGCGCGCCATGCGTTGCGCGACGAACGTGTAGAGCGTGAGGCTGAAGGCCGCGAGCAGCAGGGTGCCGCCGCCCGCATACCAAAGCGCCAGGCGCAGGCGGAGGGTGCGGCGCTGCCACCAGGCGATCATGCCGGCTCGGGGCCGAGGCGGTAGCCGAGCCCGCGCAGGGTGTGGATGAGCTTCCCGGTATCGTCGGCATCGATTTTTTTGCGAAGGCGCATCAGTTGCACGTCGATCACGTTGTCGAGGGAGGTGAAGCGATGCGACTGTTTCCACACGTCGCGCTCGAGCATCTCTCGGGTCACGATCTGGCCCTGGCGACGGAGAAGATATTCAAGGATGTCGACCTCGCGCGGGGTAAGCGCGATCTCGGCGCCGGCGCGCACGGCGACGCGGGCGCGGGTGTCGAGTTGCAGATCGCCGCAATGAAGCAGGCCGCCGACGCCGAGCACGGGCCGACGGAGGAGGGCGCGGCAGCGGGCGACCAGTTCCGCAAAGGCGAAAGGTTTGGGCAGGTAGTCATCGGCGCCGCTTTCGAAGCCGAGGATGCGATCGCGGAGTTCGCCGCGCGCGGTGAGCATGAGCACGGGCGTCGGCAGGCCGCGCGCACGCAGGTGCCGCAGCACGTCGAGGCCGTCGCGGTCGGGCAGCATCCAGTCGAGCACGACGAGATCGAAGGACTCGCGGTCCAGCGCGGCGATCGCCTCGCCGCCGGTGGTGGCGGCCTGCACGTGCCAGGTCTCAAGCCGCAGGCCATCGACGAGGGATTCGCGGGTCTTGCGCTCGTCCTCGACGACAAGGATGGCGGGGGGCGAAACAGCGGGGTGGTCGGGAGCGCTCATGACAGGGGCCGGCGCGAAAGACGCGACCGCAGGGTCGAGGGAGAACGTTTGCGGCACCGGGGCAAAGCTCAAGTTTGCCCGCGTTGCGCGGAGCGGCGGCGCCAGACGACGAAGCCGGCGGTGCCGAGCATGAACAGCGCGCCATAGACCGAAGGCTCGGGCACGGGCGTGATCTGGCTGTCATAGGATTGCCAGACGGTGTCGTTGTTGGCGTAGCCGCCGGCGGCGATCTGGTTCACGGGGTTGACGCCACGGGTGTCGGTGGTCGCGCCGGTGAACGTCTGCGCGTAGAAATAATCGGAGAGATTGACCCAGTTTTGCAGGGTGAGCTGAAGGCCGCTGCTCTGGAACGTCACGTTGTTGACGGTGAGCACCGAGGCGGTGGAGCTGCCGAAATCAAGGACGGAGGTGCCGGTGATGTTGAGTGTGCCGAAGGTGGCGGTGGTGCCGTTGAGGTTGAGGCTGCCGCCCGCGAGGATGAGGTTGAGGTTGGGGGCGTTGAAATCGAAACCGAGGGTGAGGGTAGCGCCGGCGCCGACGATGATCGTGCCGGAGCCGGTGAAGCCGCCGGAAAACGTGCCGCTGCCCGAGGCGAGGGTGAGGCTGCCGCCTGTGCCGAAGCCCACGGTGCCGGAGCCGCCGAGGTTGCCGACGGTCTGGGCGGTGGAGTTGAGGTCGAGCAGGGCGCCGGCGCCGACGGTGAGCGCGGCGGTGCCGCTGAAAACGGCGCTGGCCTCGGCCACGATCGTGCCGGCGCTGATGACGGTGATGCCGGTGAAACTGTTGGTGGCGGCGAGACGGAGCGTGCCGGCGCCGTCCTTCGTGAGGCTGCCCGTGCCGGTCGCGATGGCGCCGCTCACGCTCACGTCGCCCGCGCCGCCGACGGTGAGGTTGCGATCGGTGCCGGTGATGCCGCCGGTGAGCGCGAGGGTGCCGCCGGCATCGGCGTTGATCCGGGTGTCGCCGGCGATGGCGATGGCGGCGCTCACGGTGTTGGTGCCTGAGCCGGCGGTGTTGCGCAGCGCGCCGGTGCCGCCGCTTCCGGTGCCGGAAAGGGTAACGCTTTCGGCGATGGCGAGACCGCCGGAGTCGAGCTGGAGTGCGGCGCCGGCGGCGACGGAGGTGCCGCCTGCGGTGGTCCCGAGCGCGGTGGCGTTTTGCAGTTTGAGCACGCCTGCGGTGACCGTGGTGGCACCGTCGTAGCTGTTGGCGCTGCTCAGCGTGGTCGTGCCGGTGCCCGCGTGAGTGAGCGTGCCCGTGCCGCTGATGGTGTTATTCACCGTGAACGCGTCGGTGCGATTCAGCGTGACGGCGGCGTTGTTTGTCACGCCTCCGCCCGAGCCGAAGGTGCCGCTCGTCCCCGCGTCGCCGATCTGCAATGTGCCCGCGCTCACGGTCGTGCTTCCGCTGTAAGTGTTCGTTCCGCTGAGGATGACCGTGCCCGCGCCGTCCTTGGTGAGTGTGCCTGTGGTCGTGCCGACCGCGCCCGACACGGTGACGTTGCCGACGCCGCCGAGGGTGAGGCCTTGGCCCGCTCCGGTGATGTCGCCGGTGAGGGTAAGGGTTCCCGTGTCGGCGTTGATGCGGGCATCGGCGCCCAAGACGATCGCACCGGAGACGGAATTGCTGCCGGTGATATTGCGAAGGGCACCGGCGTCGGCGATGCCGGTGCCGGAAAGGGTGAAGCTTTCGGCGATGGCGAGGCCGCCGGCTCCGAGGTTGAGCGCGGCACCGGTAGCGACGGTGGTGGTGCCGCCGGTGTCGCCAAGGGCGTTGTCGGCGCGGGCTTCGACGACGCCGACGTCAATGGCCAGATTGCCGCTCCAGTTGGAATTGTTCGCCCTGAGGATGAGGGATCCGCCGGTGCCGTCTTTCGTGAGGTTGTTGGCGCCGTAGAGGAGGCCGGCCGAGGCGGTGCCGTCTCCGAGGTAGAGGTCGCCCGCGCCGGTGACGGTGATGGTGGTCGCCGAGTTGAACCGGATACGGTTCATGAGCATCGTCTGGTCGTTGGCAGAGTTTTGGACGATACCGGCACCGCCACCGCCGAAAGCGAGGGTCTCGCTGTCGGGACCGTTGTCGCCAAGAAGGGTGAAGGCGGCGGCTCCGGAATCGAAGGTGATCGAGTTGACCGTGCGGCTGCCGTTCATATCCGGCGACGTGCGCGTGCTGCCGGAGAAGATGAGATCGGTGGAATTGTTGAACGACGGATTTGTGTTGGGATTCCAATTGTTTTTGATGCTCCAACGGTCGTTCGCGCCTCCACCGTCCCACGTCTGCGCGCGGAGCGCATTCGCGGTGAAAAGCGAAGCGGCGGCGGCTAGAATCAAGGTCCGGACCATGCCGTAAATAATGATCGGCAAAGCGGAATTTTCCATGCGGCGCGCCTGACATTGCTGTCAGGCCCGGCGGCAATCGCCGACGTGTTGGCGGGGCGCGGCGGGCATCGCGGCAGCTTTCGGCGTGGCTACCGAGGTTTGGATGCCGTCTCGGCCCAACGTGCTTTTGCAACCGCACTTCGGCTTACCTGACCAAAATGTAATGCGGTGAAGCTCGCCGGTCCGCGACGGGGTGCCGCGACTGTCGGGCTTCAATCGCCGCGCCGCGTCGGCCGGGGACTGGGACACACCGGACTTTTTCACACTATGGACCCGAGCATTCTCTCTTCCGCCAGCCCGCTCCCGCGCATTGCCATGATTTCCACGCACGGTTACGTCGCCGCGCAACCGCCGCTCGGCGCGGCCGATACGGGCGGACAAGTCGTCTACGTGATCGAGCTCTCCAAAAAACTCGCGCAACTCGGTTACGAAGTGGATATCTGGACGCGACGATTTGAAGACCAGCCCGAGCTGGAAGCCGTCAACGAGCGTGTGCGCGTGATCGGCATCGCGTGCGGGGGTGACAAATTTCTACCGAAGGAATATCTGAACGAGCATCTGTCCGAATGGAACGCGAGCGCGCTGCGCTTCATCGCGCTGCACGGGCTCAACTACAGCTTTATCAACAGCCACTATTGGGACGCCGGCATCGCCGGACAATTTTTAAGCGAAGAGCTGGCCGTGCCGCACGTGCACACGCCGCACTCGCTCGGGCTCTGGAAGCAGCTGCAGATGCAGCGCGACTATCCGGGCGACGAGGAAAAATTTGAAAAACAATACAACTTCACGCGCCGCATCGCGGAGGAGCGCCGCATCTACAAAGCGTGCCAGCTCGTCATCGCGACCACGCCGCCGCAGCTCGATTTTATCGTGAACGACTACGGCGCACCGGCGGAAAAAGTCCGCATGATTGCGCCGGGCTACGACGACCACCGCTTCTTCCCGGTGAGCGACGCGAGTCGGAAGGCGATCCGCCGGCGCCTCGGCTTCGGCGGCCAGGTCGTCCTCGCGTTGGGGCGGCTCGCGCCCAACAAGGGCTACGATCTCCTGATCCGGTCCTTCAGCCTTGTCGCCAAGCGCGAGCCCGAGGCGGTGCTGCATCTTGCGGTCGGCGGCAAAGACATGAACCCGCAGGAGCTCGCGCTGCTCGCGGAGCTGCGCGCGCTCGCCGAGGTCTCGGGCTACGGCGAACGGATTCATTTCGGATCGTTCATCGCCGACGCCGATCTGTCCGACTACTACCGCGCCGCGGACTTGTTTGTGCTGTGCAGTCGTTATGAGCCGTTTGGCATGACCGCGATCGAGGCGATGGCCTCGGGCACGCCGACGGTCGTCACGGTGCACGGCGGGCTTTATCGCGCGCTGACGTTTGGCCGCCATGCGCTCTTCGCCGATCCTTTCGACACCGAAGATCTCGGGATCACGATGGCGAAAATCTTCCGCCACTCGCGCCTGCGCGCGCGTCTCGCGCGTATGGGCGCCCACAAGGCCCGCAGCCTCTTCACGTGGACGGGCATCGCCCAACAACTCGTCGCCACGGTCGAACACCGGCCCGCTGAGATGGTAACGCTCGAAGACAAGGAATGGGACGAGCCGTGGAACGACGGCGATTGAACCTGAACCGCCGGATCCCGATGAATCCCGAACCCACACGCAGACCGATCCGCCTCTTTTCCGTCGACCTCGACGGCACGTTGATCGGCAACCCGGAATCGACGCTCCGATTCAAGCAGGCTTGGGAGTCACTGAAACCCGAGCAACGCCCGCTGCTGGTTTATAATTCGGGCCGCACGGTGGGCGATATGCGCGCGATCATAGCGCCGCGCCGGTTGCCGGAGCCCGACTACATTATCGGCGGTGTGGGCACGCAGTTGCACGAGTCGCG
>JBDNFZ010000125.1:0-6873 GCA_041689555.1 Opitutaceae bacterium
CACCGGCCGGGTATGCGCGATCGTCGCCGCCGGCAGAAAGCCGGAAAACGCCATCGTCGGCATCACCAGCGCGCGCTTCCCGAGCAAGGTCCCGAGGTTGAGCACCGCGTTGCAACCCACCTCGGCGCCGTCACCCACGATCGCGCCGAACTTCCTCAGCCCGGTTTCAAACACCTCGTCCGGCGTCCGCACGATGACCGGCTTTTGATCGAGCCGCAGATTCGAGCAGATCACCCCGGCGCCAAAATGCGCGCCGTTGCCGAGGATCGAGTCGCCCACGTAGCTGAAGTGCGGCACCTGCACGCCGTCCATCAACAGCGCGTTCTTGAACTCGCATGCGTTCCCGAGCACGCACCCGGCGCCAGCGATCACGTTGCCCCGGATAAACGCCCCCGGCCGGATTTCCGTGCCCGCCCCGATCCACACCGGCCCGATGATCGTCGCATACGGCGGCAATTTCACCGTCGGGTGAAGATAGACGAAACCCTCGACGTGCACCCCCGGCGGCCGAGTCGGTGCCTCCGCATCAAACCGATGCGCCGCCAGCGCCGGCCCGATCTGTTTGAGCCATTCCCAAGGCGCGACATCACCGGGAAAATACGCCGCAAACGGCGCCAACGACGCGGGCAGGGCAAAGAAATCGGCGGCTTTCATCAGGATTGAGCCCACACCTAAACCCAAACACCCGCCGAGGAACAGCGGCTTTTTCCGGCCCTATGCGTTCCGTCCCCTCGGCTGAGGTCGGGTGCTTGCACCCAACTGATCCCCAGCGATCGGCGCCCCGTAATCTGCCGCCCCCAGTTCGCTGACCTGCGTCCGCTCTCGATCCCGCCCATCGCCCCAGTCTTTCCCCGAGATCACGCGGGCGACCTGGCAACGTTTCCTCCGGAAATCCGTGCGCCATCGGGGATATCTTCGCGGTGATAGACAGGCATTGGCCGCGGTGATTGCACCCATGCCTGCCCCGGACCGTCCCAAAGGTTTTTTTGCCTTCCGCCGCCGCCCTCACCGGCACCTTCGCCAACGTCACCACGAACGGCCTCCGCCTCACCACCACCGACTCGCTCGGCTCCTTCCGGGTCAACTTCTCCGGGACTGCTCTCACCCTCTCCAATTTCACCCCCGTTCCCGAACCCCCGACCTGGGCCTTGCTGCTTCTCGGCCTCGGCGCCGGCATGATCTTTGCCCGGCGTCGCGCCTGACCGAGGAGCTCAAAGGGGTCCGGCCGACACGATCCCGCATAGCGGATCGCACGGGTTTTTCTCCGCTTATCCCGTCGGTTTTATCCCGTTGCCATCTGCGGCGACGCCTGAACCGGGACGAGAAACTTCACCGGCCAATTCCACCGTCACGGCCGTCCCCCTGCTTGCCAAACACCCCCGCCCTACCAAATTTCCCGCCATGCCCCTCTCCACGCACCCGCTCCGCTCCGCGTGCCTCGCCGCCGCGTTTTTCCTCGTCGGTTCCTCCGCCTGCCTCCACGGCCAAGCCGCGCCCGCGACTGCGCCCGCCCCCGCCCCGCTCCTCGACAAATCCGGCCACCCGCCCGATCTCCGCACCCTCGCCATCGGCGACGCCGCGCCCGACTTCGCCCTCCCCGGCATCGACGGCCGCACCTACAGGCTCGCCGACTTCAACGGCCCCGACGTGCTCATGGTCCTCTTCACCTCCAACCACTGCCCCACATCCCATAGCATCGAGGGCCGCCTTCAAAAACTCCGCGACGATCTCAAGGGCCGCAGCTTCGGCCTCGTCGCCATCATGCCCAATCACCCCGAGGGCCTCGAAATCAGCGAACTCGGTTACGGCGAATACCACGACTCCTTCGCCGACATGAAGCCCTACGCCAAGAGTCTCGGCTGGGATTTCCCCTACCTCTACGACGGCGACACGCAGAAAATCGCCCGCGCCTACGGCTGCCTTGCCACGCCCCACGTCTTCATTTTCGACAAGGCCCGCCGCCTCCGCTACGCCGGCCGCTTCGACGACTCCCGTTTCCCGCAGGAGGAAACCGTCAAGTCGCCCGACGCCCGCAACGCCATTTTCGCGATGCTCGAGGGCCGGCCCGTCCCGCTTGAGCTGACCAAGCCCCACGGCTGCTCCACCAAGTGGCGTGAGAAAAAGGCCCGCAACCTCGCGACCGAGGCCTCTTGGGCCCAGCTTCCGGTCACCCTCGCCAAGATCGACACCGCCGGCGTCGCCGCCCTCCGCGCCAACCCCACCGACAAGCATCGCCTCGTCAACGTCTGGGCCACATGGTGCGCCCCATGCGTCGAGGAGTTTCCCGATCTCGTCTCCCTCTCCCGTCAATTCGACCGCCGTGAATTCGAGTTGGTGACCATCAGCCTCGACGCCCCGAAGGACGAGGCCAAGGCCCTAGCCTTCCTTCAAAAACAGGGAGCCGGTCTCACCAAGCGCACCCAGGAATCCGTCAAGAAAGAGGGCCGCACCACCAACCATTACCTCTACGCCGAAGCCGGCCAGGACGCCCTTGTCGCCGCCCTCGATCCCGCGTGGCCCGGCCCGCTGCCGCACACCGTGCTCATCGCTCCCGGCGGCAAGATCCTCTGGCGGCACAACGGCATCATCGACCACGCCACCGCCCGCGCCGCCATCGTCGCCGCCATGGGCAGCACCTACCAGCCACCCGTCGCCGCGAAGTAAACTTCCTCTCTCCTCCCGCCCGCGGCCGCTTCCGGCCGCGGGCTTTTTTATTTCGCTAGCGCCGCCCGCACCGCCGCGCTTGCCTCGGCCTATGTCGTCTCCCCTCACCGCGCCCGCCGCCGCTCCCAACCCGCTCCTCGTCCCGAGCCCGCTCCCCCTCGGCTACCCGCCCTTCGATCTCATCAAGGACGAGCACTACGCGCCCGCGTTCGCCGCCGGCATGACCGCACACCTCGCCGAGATCGCCGCGATCGCCGGCCAGCCTGCTGCCCCGACCTTCGACAACACGCTCGTCGCCCTCGAGCGCGCCGGCCTGCTCCTCGCCCGCCTTTCGCGCATTTTCTCGAACCTCAACGGCTGCGACACCAACCCCGTCCTCCAAGCTCTCGAAAAATCCCTCGCCCCCCGACTCGCCGCCCACCGCGACGCCATTCTGCTCGACGCCCCGCTCTTCGCCCGCGTCTCCTCCGTCTACGCCGCCCGCGCCACCCTCGGCCTAGACGCCGAATCCCTCCGTCTCGTCGAGCGCACCCACCGCGAATTCGTCCGCGCCGGCGCCGAGCTCGCCCCCGCCGACCAATCTCGTCTCAAGACCCTCAACGCCGCGATCGCCACCACCGAGACCACGTTCTCCCAAAACGTCCTCAAGGAGCGCACCGCCGCCGCCGTTTTCTTTGCCACCCGCGCCGAGCTCGCCGGCCTCTCCACCGCCGAGCTCGACACCGCCGCCACCCTCGCCCGCGCTTCCGGCCACGACGGCGAGTTCGCCGTCGCCCTCGTCAACACCTCCGGCCAGCCCGCGCTCACCCGTCTCACCCACCGGCCTTCCCGCGAACGGCTGCTCCACGCCTCGCTCGCCCGCGGCTCACGCGGCGGCGAGTTCGACAACCGCGCCTGCGTCGCCGATCTCGCCCGGCTCCGCGCCGAGCGCGCCGCCCTCCTCGGCTATCCCACCCACGCCGACTACGCGCTCGAGGAACAGACCGCAGGGAGTGTCGCCGCCGCCACCGCCCTCCTCGCCCGGCTCGCTCCGCCCGCCGTCGCCAACGCCCGCGCCGAGGCCGCCGAAATTCAAAACGTCATCGCCGCCGAAGAGAACTCCGCCCGCTTCACCGTCGCCGCCTGGGACTGGGACCATTATTCCGAAAAAGTCCGCGTCGCCCGCCACGCCTTCGACGAGTCGCAGGTGAAGCCCTACTTCGAACTCGATCGCGTCCTCGTCGACGGGATGTTCTACGCCGCCACCCGTTTCTTCGGCCTCACCTTTCACGTCCGCACCGATCTGCCGGTCTACCGGCCCGAGGTCCGCGTCTTCGAGATCCGCGACGCCGACGGCTCCACCCTCGCGCTCTTCCTCTTCGACGCCTACGCCCGCCCCTCGAAAAACGGCGGCGCCTGGATGAACGAATACGAATCGCAGTCCACCCTCCTCGGCACCCGGCCCGTCATCGGCAACCACCTCAACATTCCCCGCCCGCCCGAGGGCGAACCCACGCTCCTCACCTTCGACGAGGTCACCACCCTGTTTCACGAGTTCGGCCACGCGCTCCACGGGATGTTCTCCGCCGTGCGCTATCCGCGCTTCAGCGGCACCAACGTCCCCGGAGATTTTGTCGAATTCCCCTCTCAGATTTATGAAATGTGGGCCGTCTGGCCGGATATCCTGCAAAACTACGCGCGGCACCATCGCACCGGCGAACCGCTCCCGGCGGCGCTCCTCGCCCGCGTGATCGCCGCCCGCCGGTTCAACCAAGGCTACCGCACCACGGAGTATCTCGCCTCCGCCCTGCTCGACCTCGCCTGGCACGGCCTTAAGCCGTCGGAGGTTCCTCCCGCCGAGGGCGTCACCGCTTTCGAAGCAGCCGCCTTGGCCCGGGTCGGTCTCGACTTCGCGCCCGTGCCGCCACGCTACCGCTCCACATATTTTTCCCACGTATTCTCCGGCGGCTACTCGGCCGGCTACTACTCGTATATCTGGGCCGAGGTGCTCGACGCCGACGCCGTGGAATGGATCAAAGCGCACGGCGGTCTCACCCGCGCCAACGGCGACCGCCTCCGCACCACCGTGCTCGCGCGCGGCGGCGCGGCCGACCCCCGCACCCTCTATCGCGATTTTGCCGGCCGCGATCCCGCCATCGCCCCGCTGCTCGCCCGCCGCGGACTGGCCGCCACGCCGGCGGCTTGAGGCAAACCCGCGCGCGAAAAGCTGCGGTTGGAATTTTTCCGCCGGTCACAGGCGCGCATTCTTTCGCGCCAAATTTACGCGCCGGGATCCGCGTCGGGCTCACGGAGTGTTTTCGCTCTCACTTTCGCGGAATTTTCGCAGCACACGGCTCGATAGTCTGCGTCTGTCTCGTAGGCTGTGAGCATCGCAATGCATTCAGCCAACCCTCCCACCTTGGCCCAACCCGTTCTTCCCGCCCGGGCGAAGCCGCTGCGGATTCTCTACGCCGAGGATATGCGCGAGCTACGGAAGGTCGCCGAGATGTCGCTCAGCCGCGACGGCCACCGGATCGAATGCTGCGAAGACGGGCGCGCCGCCTACGAACGCCTCGCGGCCGCGCCTGATGCGTTCGACGTGCTCATCACCGACCACCACATGCCGCGCATGAACGGCCTCGAACTCCTCGGTTCGCTCCGTCGCGAGGTTCCCTTCAAGGGCAAGATCGTCGTCTTCTGCTCCGAACTCTCGCATCAGGTCAGCGGCGCCTACGCGGCGTTTCACGTCGACGCCTTTCTTAAGAAACCGGTTTTCCCCTCTGCCCTGCGCGCCGTGCTGGACCGTTTCAACTCGACCGCGCCCCTCTGATTCCGGTTCGAGTTCAAGACGAGTCTAGACGGGCCTCGAGGTAGGAGCCTGCTTGCAGGCGATTCAGAACGTGGTCAGCCGGCGCGAATGAAATCGCCTGCAAGGGCCTAAAAAAATAAATCGCCTGCAAGCAGGCTCCTACAAAAAGCCGCTGCTCGTCTCATCTTGAAAGCGAATGGGAATGAAACGCGCCCGGCCGCGCCCCGGGCTCGGTTGGAAGGATACAGTCGAGAGTCGAGAACAGACCCATACGGCGAGACTATCCACGCTGTATCCGCAGGCCTGCCGGGACTGTGAAGACCGTGCTCTCAGCTCCCAACTCTCAGCTCTCAGCTCTCAGCTCCCAACTCTCAGCTCTGGACCTTCGGCCGCGCCCGGCGCTCAGTTCAGGGCCCGCGCGCGCAGATCCTTGAACTCCATCTTCATCACCACGTCCTTGTGGATCTGGAGTCCCAGCGGGGCCGCCCCGGAAAACTTGGCGTCGGTCAACTCGGATGCCTTCACGCCGTTGATCCAGCACGTGAAGGTCGCGCCCTTGGCCCGGATGCGGAATGCATTCCACTCGCCCTCGGGCTTCATCAATTTCTTCGCGTCCTTCGCCTGCCCGACCTCGGGATAACCCGGTTTTCCACCGGTATAAAAGGAACCCGTCATATCGACCCTGAGACTGCCGGAGACCCCGAGTTGGAGTTGGATTTTCGGCGTCCGCATTTCCACCCCGGTATCGACCCCGCGCTCCGTGGCGCTTTTCCAGCGCACCGAAAACTCGACCTCGAAGTCGCCGTAGACCGCTTCGCTCCATAGCATGCTGCCCTTTTTCGCGGCGTCGTTTTCGCCCACCAGCACGCCGTTTTCGACGCGCCAAAACCCCGCCGCGTTGTCGGCCTTCCACCCGGTCAAATCCTTCCCGTTAAAAATCGGCGCGAGCGCCGCCTCGGCGGCCGACGCCTCGCTCGGGATCGCCACCGCGAGCAATGCGGCCGACAGGGAATAAAGAACTGTTCGGAGAAGCGGGGGTTTCATCGACGGCGATTCTGGTGCAGATCCCCGCCCTTTTGGAAGCGCCAACTCCCAAACCCTCGTATCCCGACGGCATTCCGGTTTAGGTTCGCAACCCGCGGAACCCGTAGGCCGCGAGCTCGCTCGCGTGCATCTGCCGGTCGGGGGTAGGCAGCTCGCTTGCGAGCGCTCCGGTCGTGCAACCCGCGGAACCCGTAGGCCGCGAGCTCGCTCGCGCGCGTCTGCCGGTCGGGGGTAGGCAGCTCGCTTGCGAGCGCTGGAGTTTGGCCCTGACTAGACGCCTACCGTTAGAAGCGAGAAGAGCCATTTTTTGGACGCATTTTTTGATTGGACAAGCATCTAGTTATATATCTAGATGTCAAGTATGGGTTATCCAACCA
>JBDNFZ010000126.1:0-4219 GCA_041689555.1 Opitutaceae bacterium
CCCGACGGCCCATGGCGGAGCCACACGGTCGAACTGGTCTTGTTGATCTTCTGCCCGCCCGGCCCTGTTCCGCGCACAAACTTCTCCTCTACCTCACCGGGGCTCACCCCCAGCGCGGCCAATCTTTCGACGATTTGAGGTGGCAAGGTCATGGCCGGGCGTTTTCTTACTGAAACTCTTCGCCAACCGCCGAGTCAAACCCGGCTCCCTCCGCCATTCCTACATCTTCCCTCTTCCTTTCCGCCCTCCGCCCTCCGCACTCCGCCCTCCGCCCTCCGCCCTCCGCACTCCCCACTCCGCCCTCCGCACTCCGAAAATGCTCACCGGTCCCGCTTGGTCCCTGAAACTCCGCACCGAAATCGCCAAGGCCGTCATCGGCCAGGACGCCGTGGTCGAGCGCCTGCTCGTCGCCCTCCTCGCCAACGGCCATGTCCTCCTCGAGGGTATGCCCGGCCTCGCGAAGACCCTGCTCGTCCGCTCCCTCGGCACCGCTCTCGGCGTCCAGTTCGAGCGCGTGCAGTTCACCCCCGACCTCCTCCCCAGCGACGTCGTCGGCACCATGATTTTCTCGCCCAAGAACGGCGAATTCTCCGTCCATCGCGGGCCCATCTTCGCCAACCTCGTCCTCGCCGACGAAATCAACCGCGCCCCCGCCAAGGTCCAGTCCGCCCTCCTCGAAGCCATGCAGGAGCGCCAGGTCACCATCGGCGGGCAGACCCAGCCGTTGCCCAAACCGTTCTTCGTAATGGCCACCCAGAATCCCGTCGAACAGGAGGGCACCTACCCGCTCCCCGAGGCGCAGACGGATCGTTTTCTCTTCAAGCTCATCGTCGATTACCCGTCCGCCGAGGAGGAATCCACCATGGTCCTCCGCTGGGGCCAGGTCACCAAGCAGCCCGCGCTCGTCCCCGCCTCCAGCGGCGAGGAACTCCTCTCCCTCCGCGCCCAGGTCGACCAAATCCACGTCTCCACCGCCGTCCACCATTACATCCTCGCGCTCGTCCGTGCCACCCGCTCCCTCGCCGAGGGACCCGTCGCCCAGCGCACCCTCACCTTCGGCGCCTCGCCCCGCGCCTCCCTCGCCCTCTACCAAGCCACCCGCGCCCTCGCCTGGCTGCGCGGCCAGGATTTCGTGACCCCCGCCCTCGTTCAGGAGATCGCCCCCGACATCCTCCGTCACCGCATCGGCCTCACCTACGAAGCCGAGGCTAAGGAACTCACCGCCGACAAAATCGTCGCGCAGGTCATCGCGCGCACCCCGGTCCCGGCCGCCTAAAAATCGTTCTCCTTCTCTTCCTCCTCATCGTTCTCTCCGTCTGATCGTTCTCTCCGCCTGATCGCTCGTCCCGTTACCGTGAACGGGAAAGAGAACGATAAAGATAACGAAAACGATTTCCGAACCACCGCCGCCCGCGTCCCCATGCCCCCGGCCCTCGAAAATCCGCCCGCCACCACCGACGTTTCCCCGTCGCCCCTAGCCATGCTCCGCCAATTGGAGTGGCGCGTCCGGCACGCCGTGGAAAACGTGCTCAGCGGCGAATACCGCTCCGCCTTTCGCGGCCGCGGCATGGAGTTCGACCAAGTCGTCAAATACACCTTCGGCGACGACGTGCGTGACATCGATTGGAACGTCACCGCCCGCCTCGGCGAACCCTACCGCAAGAAATTCGTCGAGGAACGCGAGGTCACGCTCCTCGTCGTTCTCGAGGATACGCCCAGTCTGCAATTCGGCTCCGGCGCGCAGTCGAAACGCGAGGCCCTCCTTGAACTCGCCGGCCTCGTCATGCTCCTCGGCGCCGTCAACCGCGACCGCGTCGGCTTCGTCCACGCCGCCCCCGGGGGTTACCTCTTCCGCGAACCCGTCCGCGGTCGCGGCGCCATCCTCCACGCCGCCGCCACCCTCCTCTCCCGTCCGGCTCCGTCGCTCTCAGCTCTCGGCTCTCAGCTCTCAGCTTCCTCCGCCGTTGATTCCATTCCCTGGCGCCTGCTCTCCCGCGCCGCGCCCAAACACAGCGTCCTCCTCTGGCTCGGCGATTTCGCTCCGCGCCCCGAGCCCGAGGGCTGGGCCGTCCTCCGCCGCCGCTACCAGACGATGGGCTTCCGCGTCGACGACCCGTGGGACCGCGCCTTGCCCGCGCAGGGCGCCTTCGCCGCCTACGATCCCACCGCCGGCCGCCTCGTCACCATCGAGAACTCCGCCGCCGAGCGCGCCGCCCACGCCGCCTGGCGTGCCGGGCGCGAAGCCGGTTGGGAGGCGCTTTTCCCGTCCGCCTTGAGCCGCCTTGTTGTCGGCACCGAGGAGAACCGTCTCGATGCCCTCGTCCGCTTTTTCCACGCCCGGATGCGCGCCGGCTCGATCCGCTGAAGCGATGCTCAACTACACGCTCCACGATCCCCTCTGGTTCCTCGCCCTCGCCGCGCTCCCGCTCATCGTTTGGCTACGTGGCCGTCGCCGCGTGCCTGTCCTCCTCGTGCCGTTCGCCGCCGCGTGGCATCGCCCTTCCCTCGCCTCCGCCGGCCGCTGGCCCACCGGCCTCGCCCTCACCGGCTTGGTGCTCCTCGTCGCCGCCCTCGCCCGTCCCCAACGCGTCGAGGATAAGCGCGAGGTCCGCTCCGAGGGCTACGATCTCGTCCTCGCCATCGATCTTTCCTCCTCGATGCTCGCCGAGGACTACGAGCAGGGCGGCGAACGCATCAACCGCCTCCAGGCGATCAAGCCCGTCATCCAGGCCTTCATCGAAAAACGCCCCGCCGACCGCATCGGCATCGTCCTCTTCTCGGGCCGCGCCTACACCATGGCCCCGCTCACCACCGACCACGCCTGGCTCGCCGCCCAACTTGAGCGCGTGAAAATCGGCCTCATCGAAGACGGCACCGCCATCGGCGACGGCCTCGGCGTCGCCCTCACCCGCCTCGAACAAGCCAAGCGCGCCGACGGCGGCAAACGCCAGGGCGCCTTCGTCATCCTCATGACCGACGGCGCCAACAACCGCGGCGCCCTTGCCCCCATGGCCGCCGCCGAAATCGCCAAATCACGCAACATCCCCATCTACGCCATCGGTGCCGGCAAAGACGGTATCGTTCCCTTTCCCGTGTTCGACGACAAGGGCAACAAGGTCGGCTACCGCCGCATGATGTCCGACCTCGACGAGCCCGCGCTCCGCGAGGTCGCCGAACATACCGGCGGCAAACTCTTCCGCGCGTTCGACACCGGCGCCGCCGAAGCCGCCTTCAAGGCCATCGACCGCGCGCAAAAAATCGAATTCCAAGCCAAGAGCTATCTGCTCACCACCGAACTTTTCGCGTGGCTCGCCGTCCCCGCGATGGTGCTGCTCCTCGCCGCCGCCCTCCTCGCCCGCCCATCCGTGGTAGGGTCGGGACCTCCGGGCCCGACCGCACCCGCCGCCGCCTGATGACCTTCGCCCATCCCCAGCTCCTTTGGCTCCTGCTCCTCCCCGTCGCGCTCCTGCTCTGGGAACTCACCCGCGCCCGCCGCACCGCCGCGCTCACCCAGCCCAAAATCCTCCGCGCCGAAGCCGACTCCGACTCGCTCCTTCTTTCGACTTTCAACTCTCAACCTTCAACTTCAACGAGCGTCCGGCGGCCCCGTCTCTGGCTTTGCTGCGGACTCGCGCTCGCCGTGTCCGCCCTCGCCCGCCCGCAATACGGCCGCATCGACGAACCCGTCTTCGACCAGTCCCGCGAAATCCTCCTCGCCGTCGACCTCTCCCGCTCGATGCTCGCGCCCGACGTAAAGCCGTCGCGTCTTGATCGCGCCAAGCTGCTCATCACCTCTCTCCTCGAACGTCTCGCCGGCGAACGCCTCGGCCTCGTGGTCTTCTCCGGCACCGCCTTCCTCCAATCCCCGCTCAGCGCCGACTACGAGATCCTCCGCGAATTCCTTCCCAACCTCGGCCCCGATTTTCTCCCCGAGGGCGGCACCAACTACACCGCCCTCATCCAGACCGCCGTCGCCGCCTTCAACCAAGGCACCGCCGCCGACCGTTTCCTCATCGTCCTTTCCGACGGCGAGGCCACCGACGACACCTGGAAAACCGCCGCAGCCGAACTCAAAAATAAAAACATCCGCGTCATCGGTCTGGGCATCGGCACCGCCGCCGGCGCGATGATCCCCGACGGCCAAAACGCCTTCGTCAAAGACGACCGCGGCGCCGTCGTCCTCTCCAAACTGGAGCCCGCCACGCTCCGCGATCTCGCC
>JBDNFZ010000127.1:0-2576 GCA_041689555.1 Opitutaceae bacterium
ACGACCGGCAAAGAACTCCCGCTCAAGGACAACCTCGCCTACCCCAACGGTCGCCCCGAGATCACCTATCCGCCCGGCGCCGATCTCGGCTCCATCCGCGGTGCGGCGATCGGTGCGTCCGGCCAGACCCGCGTGCGCTACCGCGTCGCCGGCACCGCCGACTGGACCTCTTCCGCGTGGCGCGACACTGATCCCACGCGAGATTTCACCGCGACTTTCCCGCTCACCGCTTTGCTTTCTCGCACCCGCTACGAAGTCGCCGTCGAGGCCCGCCCCGCCGCCAATGCCGAAATCACGAGCACGACGAGCGGCGGCTTCGTCACTGCGCCCGCGGCCGGCGAAAGTGCCGGCGTGGCGTTCGCCGTGATGAGTTGCCAGGAATACCAGGACCGCGACCGGCCCGATGGTTTCGCCATCTACACCGCGATGCTCGCGTTGCGTCCGGATTTTTTCGTGAACACCGGCGACGCGGTTTATTACGACCACGGCCCGGTGCATGCGCTGAACCACGACCTCGCGCGCTACCACTGGGCGCGGATGTATGGCTTCCCCACGCTTCGCGATTTTCATCGGCAGGTCGGCAGCTTCTTCATGAAGGACGACCATGATACGTTGACCAACGATTCGCACCCGGACGACCGCTCCGGCGAACTCACGTTTGCCGAAGGACTGCGCATCTTTAGAGAGCAGACGGCGCCGGCCGAGCCCCCGTATCGCACGCAGCGTTGGGGCCGCCACCTGCAGGTATGGTTTCTCGAAGGCCGTGATTTTCGTAGCACCTCGGCCGAGGATCGCACGCAGACGCCGGGGATTTTGGGTGCGAAGCAGATCGCTTGGTTGGAGAACACATTGGCGGCCTCCGATGCCACCTTCCGCGTGGTCATTACGCCGACCCCGGTGGTTGGGCCCGATCGGGCCAACAAGGACGACAACTATGCCAACCAAGGCTACATCGTCGAAGGCACGAAGGTTCGTGCGCTACTGGCGCGGTTTTCGAATCTTACCGTCGTCACTGGCGACCGGCATTGGCAGTATGTCTCGCGGGATAAGGCCACGGGCATCGAGGAGTGGAGTGTCGGGGCCGCGACGGACGCGCACGCGGGCGGCTGGAACGAAAAGACCCCGCGCCCCGAGCATCGATTTCTGCGCACCGGCCACGGCGGCTTTTTTTCGGGTGAGGTGAAGCCGGCGGCGGCGGGTGCGACGCTCACGCTGCGGTTGCACGATACGGCGGGAGCCGTGGTGTTCGAGTCGGTCAAATCTACCACGCGATAAGGAATAAATCTCGTCTCCGGCAGATGGCCGTGTCTTCGTCGCGCCCTTCCTCCGACGCGGTTGATTTCGCGTCGATTCACCCCGCCCGTAAAACCGTCTCGAGAAAATTATATGCCCCTGCTGACTGTGTCTGTCCGCGCCCTGTGTTGGTTGAATGTTATCGCTGTTTTCGCTCCGGTTTATGCCCAACCGGTTGTAGCGCCCGCGCCCGTTCCGCCCAAAGTTGCGGAAGAAAAAAAGATCCCGTCCGATGCCGTGGTGCTCACGCCCTTCGAGGTGAGCACGGAGAAGGACAACGGCTTCGCCGCGTCGGGCTCGCTCGCCGGCGGCCGGCTCGCCAGCGACCTCCGCGATACACCCGTCGCGTATTCGGTGATCACGCGCGAGTTCATCGACGCGCTGGGCATCACCGATCTTCAGGCCGCCGCCGAGTGGGCGACGAGCAGCACGCTCAACGTGGACAACGGGCAGCAAAATTTTTTCAACTCGCCGGTCAATTTCACCATCCGGGGCACGAGCGCGGGTCGCGGGCAGCGGAATTTTTTCCCGCAGGCCAGCAACGGCGACAGCTTCAACCTCGAGCGCTACGACTTCGGCCGCGGGCCGAACTCCATCCTCTTTGGCAACGGCTCGCTCGGCGGCGTCAGTTCTTCCACGACCAAGCGCGCCCAGACCAACCGCAGTTTTGAAACCGTGCAGTTGAGCGTCGGCTCGTGGCAGAACTATCGTGCGGTCGTGGATCTGAACCAGCGCCTCGGCCCGAAATTCGCGGTGCGCGCCGCCGCCGTCTGGGGCGACAGCGACGGTTGGCGTCTCAAGGATTTTGACCGGCGGAAGGCCGCGTTCCTGACCACGACGTTCAAGCCTTTTACGGGCACCGAAATCCGCGTCGAGGGCGAGTATGGCATCAACTCCCGCCAATCCGGTTTCACCACCCTCGACGACCGGTTCTCGGGCTGGGACGGCATCACCACGTTTAACGCCCCCGCCGCCGCCACCACGCTTCCGACCAATGCCAACGCCCTCGGCATCGGCCGGCGCGGGGCCAACTACTTCGTCTACGATCCGTTCGGCGGATCGAAGGCCATTCTCAATTACCAGAACGACCCGATCACGCTCCCCGGCGGCAACAGCACGACGACTCCCATCGGCGGCTTCGTGCAGGGCAGCCTCCCGGCGTTCAACAGTGCGGGCGCGACCCTGATCCACGCCGTCAACATCCCGGGCAACCGCTATGATATAGCCGTCGCCAATTCGTTTTTCCGGCCGCCCTCGGAGGAGTTCACGATCTCGCCCGATGC
>JBDNFZ010000128.1:0-5152 GCA_041689555.1 Opitutaceae bacterium
CAACAATCGTATCGAGGTTCAGTTGCCCGGCGTAAACACGAAGGACAACCCCGAGGTCGTCGAAAACGTCAAGAAGCCGGCGCAGCTTTCCTTCCGCATCGTCAACGCCGGTCAGATGCCCGGCGCCTCCGCCGTCGGCGACATCCCCCCCGGTTACGAGCTGCTGTCGCTCGATTACGAGGGCCGCGCGGGCGAGAGCAACACGGAGGAACTCTTCGTCAAACACATCCCCGAGATGACCGGCGAGATGATTTCCAGCGCGTTCGCCCGACCCGATCTCTACGGCAAGCCTGAGGTCATACTTCAGTTTACCAATGAAGGCTCGAAGCGCTTTGCCGAGGTCACCCGCGCCATTGCGGATGGCGGCGAGAAGGCCGGCCGCCTCGGGCGCCTGGCCATCGTGCTCGACGGAAAACTCTATTCCGCGCCGACCGTGAAGCAGGAGATCAACAGCGATTCCGCCGTCATCTCCGGCAGCTTCACCGATCGGGAGGCGATCAACCTCGCCAACGTCCTCAACAACCCGCTCGACCTTCCGCTCATCATCAAGGAGCAATATGAAGTCGGTCCGTCGCTGGCCAAAGACGCCATCGACAGCGGCGTGAAGGCCGCCGTGATCGGCACGCTGCTCGTCGCGGCCTTCATGATCACTTACTACCGCGTCGGCGGCGTGATCGCGGTGGCCACGCTGGCGATGAACGTCGGCATCATCCTCGGCGTCATGGCCAGCCTCGGCGCGACGATGACCTTGCCGGGCCTCGTCGGTATCGTGCTCACGATCGGCATGGCTGTAGATGCCAACATTCTCATCTTCGAGCGCATGCGTGAGGAACTCGCGCAGGGCAAAAACCTGAAAAACGCCCTCGCCGCCGGCTTCGACAAGGCGTTCACGACGATTATGGATGCGCACGTCACGCAACTCGCGATCTGCGCCATCATGATCTGGTATGGCACGGGTCCGATCAAGGGCTTCGGCGTGACGCTGGCGATCGGCGTATTCTCCACGATGTTTTCGGTGCTGATCACAAGCCACCTCATCATGGAATGGCTGATCGAAAAAGAGATTATCAAGAAGTTCCCGATGCTGCACCTGTTCAATACGAACAACTTCGACTTCTTGAAATACGGCAAGCCGGCCTTCATCTGCTCTTGGCTGATTGTGCTGCTGGGCGTCGGTGTGATCGTTTACAAGGGCGAGCGCGTCTACGGGGTTGATTTTGCCGGGGGCGATGTCGTCAACGTCGCGTTTAAGCAGCGCTTGGAACCGGCGCAGATCCGCGCCGTGGCCGACGCCGCGAAGATCGGCGAGGTCAACTCCAGCTATGTCAGTCCGCTCGGCGGTGGCACCGAGATGCTCAAGATCGAAACCGCGTTCGACCAGTCGGGTCCGCTCTTCGCGGCCCTCCAAAAAGCCTACCCGCAGGCGGGATTGGACAAGGTCGGCGAAAGCCGGATCGGGCCGACCATCGGCAAGGAAGTCCGGAAAAACGCGCTGATCTCGGTGGCGCTTTCGATGCTCGTGGTTCTGCTCTACGTCGCGATGCGTTTCGAATTCGGCTTCGGCATCGGGGCCGTGGTCGCCTCGATCCACGACATCATCATGACGATCGGTATTTTCGTGCTCTTCGACTATCAGTTTTCCGCCCCGATGGTGGCCGCGATCCTCTCGATCGCAGGTTACTCGATCAACGACACCATCGTCGTGTTTGATCGCATCCGCGAGGAATTGAAGCTGAACCCGACGATGAAGCTCCATAACGTCATCAACCTCGCGCTCAACCGCGTGTTCTCCCGCTCGATCATGACGAGCCTGACGACGTTGCTGGCAGCGGTATCGCTTTTCATCTTCGGCACAGGGGTGATGAAGGACCTCTCGTTTACGTTCATCGTGGGTATTCTCACGGGTGCGTTCTCCTCGATTTTTATCGCCTCGCCGATCTTCTACTGGTGGCACAAGGGCGACCGTAAGCACGTCGAGGCCCATGCCGACGTGGCGCCGAAATACGAGTGGTCCGGTTCGAGCAAGGCCTCGGAATAATTCCGTCCCGGAGGGTGGGCGTGCCGGCCTAGGCGGGCGCGCAGACCGGGGCGCGTTGAAGCCCGACGCGCCCGACTCGGGGAGGGTCCGACCATGCGCTGGATCTACACGCCGCGACCGGCCGACGAGGTCGGAGCTTTTGGCCGGCAAGCCGGAGTCGGCCCCGTCTTGGCGGAACTCTTGTTTGCGGCCGGCGTCACGGAACCGGCGGCGGTCGCGGAGTTCCTTCAACCGTCGCTCGCGGCGTTGCGCGATCCCTTTTTGCTCCGCAATCTTGAGAGGGGAGCCGCCCGGCTTCGGGCAGCGATCAGCGCGGGCGAGGCGGTGGTGGTCCTCGGAGACTACGACGTCGACGGCGTCAGCAGCACGGCGCTGCTGGTGACGGTGCTAAGGCGCTTTGGACTCAATCCGCGCTTTGTGGTGCCGCGACGCTCGGTCGACGGCTACGGGCTCTCGCGGAGTGCGATCGACCGGGCGTTGGAAGGCGGCAAGCCGGCGCTTTTCATCGCACTGGATTGCGGCACCAATTCCCACGAGGAAGTGAGCTACCTACGCGCGCAGGGTGTCGATGTGTTGGTCGTCGACCACCATCGCTCGAAAGAGGCGCCTTTGGCCGAAGGAATTTTGATCAACCCGCACGTAGCCGCCGATGAGACCGGCGCAGATGCGGCGTGGCGGCATCTCTGCACCGTGGGCTTGGTCTTCAAGCTCGTGCACGGACTGCTCAAACTGCTGCGCGCCGATAATCATCCCGTGGCTTTCCAGATCAGATTGCGCGATCAACTCGACCTTGTCGCGCTGGGGACGATCGCGGATCTTGTGCCGCTGAGGGGCGAAAATCGGCTGCTTTCGCGCCACGGTCTCCGCGTGATCGAGGGCTCGGGTCGGCCGGGCCTCAAGGCCCTGATGGAAATCGCCGGGGTGCGCCCGGGCCAGCCGGTCAAGCCCTCCGATATCTCGTTTCGCCTTGGCCCGCGCATCAATGCCTCCGGCCGGCTCGCCGACGCCGCTTTATCGGTGGAACTGTTGCTGAGCGAGGATGTGAAGTTTTGCGCCGATACGGCGCGCCAACTCGAGCTGTTCAACCGAGAGCGGCAGGACATCGAGCGTGGCATCACCGCCGAGGCGGAGCGAATGATCGACACCGCCTACGCGCTTGAGCCGGGGATCGTGCTTTTCAGCGAGAATTGGCACCCGGGCGTGGTCGGAATCGTGGCCGGACGGGTGACGCGGAAATACAACCGGCCTTGCGTGGTCCTGGGCAACGAAGGCGATCTGGCCAAGGGTTCCGGCCGAAGTGTCGAAGGGATCAATCTCGTCGAAGTCCTCGGCACCTGTTGCGAGCGCTTGTCGAGCTGGGGCGGACACCCGATGGCCGTGGGCATCTCGCTGGCCAAGGTCGGACTCGAGCCGTTTCGCGCGCAATTCTCGGATGCGGTGCGGGCGCACGCCGGCGGTGACATCGCCGAGGCCAAGTTGAACATCGCCGCCTGGCTCGCGCCCGAGCAGATCGATGATCGCCTGATGGAGGAAATAGAAATGTTGCAACCGTTCGGACAGGGTAATCCGGAGCCGCTGTTCGGGGTGCGCGGAGTGGTGCTGAGGCAACGTCCGGTGACGTTTAAGGACCTGCATTTCCGCTTCACTTTCGACGACGCCAAGGGGCGGCGTCTGCATGGCGTTGCTTGGAAAATGGCGGCCCGGATACCGCCGCTCGGGGTGCCGTTGGATTTCGCGGTCGAGCTGGCGTGGAATCATTTCAACGAGCGAAAGCTCCTGCAACTTGCGCTGGTCGACTGGCGCCTCGCCGCAGTCTGAGGCGGGCGTGAGCCGGCAAATTCTCGCTTGCACTGCGGAACCATTGTTTGCTTCTTTCCGCGTTCGGTTACGCGGCCATAGCTCAACTGGATAGAGCGCCAGACTACGAATCTGGAGGTTTGGGGTTCGACTCCCTATGGCCGCACCATTCCCGGAATGGCGGCGCGGAGCCGGCTCAGGTCGTCGGGCGAAATTGCCGGCGGTAGACCTGGCCGCGTTCGAGGCGGGCGGCGACTTCGACGTAGTCGCGGTTGGCGAGGGCGGACTGAAAGGTTTGGAGTTCGTCCTGATACCGGCGGAGAGCACGGAGGATCTCGTCGCGGTTTTGCTCAAGGATGGTGCGCCAGAGTCGGGGGTCGCCGGCGGCGATGCGCGTGGTGTCGCGGAGGCCGCCGCCGGCGAAGTTGCGCCAGGCGGGGTCCTTGGTGGCGAGAAACGCGCAGAGGGTCGAGGCGAGGACCTGGGGCAGGTGGCTGATATGGGCGACGATCTCGTCGTGGCGGTCGGGCTCGACGGTCACGGGCTCGGCGTCGAGGTCGCGCCAGAAACGCACGACGGCTGCGGTGGCGGCAGAAGCGGTGGCGGCGAGAGGGGTAACAAAGCAGGTGCGCCGTGCGAAAAGATCGGCTGTGCCGTGTTCCCAGCCGGTCTTTTCCGAGCCGGCCATGGGGTGCGAGCCGACGAAGTGGGCGTGATCGCCCAGGGCGGCTGCACCGAGGCGGGCGATATCGCCTTTGACGCTGCCGACATCGGTGACGATCGCACCGGCGGGAAGATGGGCCGCGATCTGTTGCACAAGAGGAACGATCTGATCGACGGGCGCGGCGATGACGACGAGGGTAGCGTCGCGGACGGCGGCTTCGGGCGTATCGGCGACGGCGTCGCACCAAGGTTGGCCGGCGAGGGCGAGCCGGGTCTCGGTCCGACGCGACCAGAGGACGATGCGGGCGGCGACGCCGCGGGCGCGGGCGGCGCGGGCGACGGAGGCGCCGAGCAGGCCCGGGGCGAGAATCGTGAGCTGGGAAAGCATCGGGAGGAGCGACGCAAAAACGGCGGGCGGTGTCGAGTGCGGGGAGACGTTGCGTTTTCGGAGGACGCGCGGTTTTGTCGCGGGTCCCATGGATTTTTCCAAGATTCCCGAACACCAAGTCACGACCATCGGAGCGGAAGAGCGCCGTTTGCGCCGCCGCCGGTTGGGCCTGATCGCGGCGGTGGTGGCGGTGGGGCTGGCGGGGGCAGCCTGGGCTTTTTCAGAATGGCGGTCGGAGCAGTCCGCAGCCGGCGAGGCGATCCTCG
>JBDNFZ010000129.1:0-2737 GCA_041689555.1 Opitutaceae bacterium
GAAGGCTGTTAAGGCCGGCGCTAAGAAACCCATCCAGACTTGGTCCCGCCGCTCGACGATTACGCCGGATTTCATCGGCCACACGTTTAGCGTTCACAACGGCAAAGTATTCACGGCCGTCTACGTTACCGAGAATATGGTCGGTCATAAGCTCGGTGAATTTGCCCCCACGCGTATCTTCAAGTCTCATGGTGGCATGACGCGCAAAGAAATTTAAGCCCGATTCTACCGATGCGAATTCAAGCTCTTTACGTCTGGATGCTTTTGGTCTGCACAGTGTCGATTTTTTCGTCTAACTCTTCTGCTGCAACTAGCTTCGGTCGATCCGAGATTGTCGCGATTCAAAATGCTCGGACGGCGGACCTTGTGATTTTAGGCTCGGGATTTGATTCCGGACTACGTCAAGGAATGATCTGCGGAGTATCCCGGGGATCTGTGACGGTGGGCAGCGTGCTGTTGGTCGAACTAAGATCGACTTTATCTGCAGCGCTAATCTTGGACCTCAATCCTGGACAGTCGCTGACGGCCGGCGATCAGATAGAAATCAAAATTCTTAAAACCTAAGTTATCGTAACGAATCCAAAGGGTAGTTCGGAGCACATGTTCCACCACTACCGCCGGTCGAAATAACCGGAATCTCCACAACCACCATGGAAGTCCAAGCCCTCACACGCTACGCCAGGATGTCACCTAAAAAGGTGCGCGAAGTAGCACGCACTATTCAAGGTCGTAAGGCCACCGAAGCCGTCGAGTATTTGGCGCTAATTCCCCGCAAGTCTGCCGGACTTATCGGTAAGACCCTTAAGAGCGCTATCGCGAACGCGGAAAACAACAACAACCTCTCAGCCGACTCTCTTTCTGTTAAAAGCGCCATTGTCGAAAACGGTCCCGTTCTTAAGCGCTTCAAGGCCGGAGCTCGCGGAACCGCGATGCCCCGTCGGAAGAAAATGTCCCACATTCGCATCGTCCTTTCTGACGGTAACGCCAATTAATTAACCACCATGGGCCAAAAAACCAATCCAATAGGCTTCCGCCTTGCCGTTCGACGTAACTGGCAATCGCGATGGTTCGCGACTAAAAAGGAATTTCCGAAGTTGCTGCTTGAAGATCAGTTGATCCGTGAGTCGCTTATGGCCAAGCTTAAGCAGGCCTCCGTTCCCCGGATCTTCATAGAGCGGGCGTCTAACCGCGTTCGCGTCAAAATTTACACCGCTCGTCCTGGCATTGTGATTGGCCGAAAGGGTGCGGAGGTCGAGAATATCAAGGCCGATCTGGCTAAGCTTACTGGGAAGGATATTCTTTTGGACATTCAAGAGGTGAAAAAGCCTGAAATTGAGGCTCAGCTGGTGGCCGAGAACGTTGCACTGCAACTTGAACGTCGTATTGCATTTCGCCGGGCGATGAAGAAGGCCGTCGAAATGGCGATGGCGCTGGGTGCTGAGGGCATCCGAATCCAATGTTCCGGGCGACTAGGCGGAACCGATATTGCGAGGCGTGAATGGCAGCGCAAAGGTCGTGTGCCTTTGCATACCCTTCGGGAGAACATCGACTATGGCTTCTCAGAAGCCCTCACCCTCTACGGCAAAATTGGTGTCAAATGCTGGATCTGTAAAAAAGAAGAACCCGCGACTTAAACGCTCCATAATCCAAGAAGTCACCTAGAAGGAAACTCACATGGCTCTAGCTCCCGCCCGCACCAAATACCGTAAGACGATGAAAGGATCCCGCGCTGGCAATGCCAAGCGCGGCAACACGATCGCTTTCGGTGAATTCGGCCTTCAATCGCTCACACGCGGTCCGATGACCGGACAACAAATCGAAGCTGCTCGAGTCACCATCTCGCGTCACCTCAAGAGAAAAGGTAAGCTTTGGATTCGTGTTTTCCCTCATAAACCCGTCACCAAGAAACCTCAGGAAGTGCGCATGGGTCAGGGTAAAGGCCCTGTCGAGTTCTACGTCGCCGTCATCAAGCCCGGTGCGGTTCTTTTTGAATTGGCCGGTGTTTCCATAACTGTTGCCAAGGAAGCATTCCGCCTTGCCGACGCCAAGTTGCCTTTTCACTGCCGCTTCATCGCTCGCGATGGCGCGACGGTTTGAGTTAACAGTTCCTAGAATCTATCTCGCTATGACCGCCAAAGAAATAAACGAACTCTCCCTTAGTGAGATCACGACGAAACTACGTGAAACCCGCGAACTACTTCTCCAGCTCCGTCTTCGCAAGCAAACGGGCCAAGTGGAGAAACCGCATTTACTCCGTTCTTATCGGAAAGATATAGCGCGTCTCGAAACCGTGCTTACTGCCAAAAAGAAAACATCCGCAGTGGCCGCTTAACGCGCCCCCGCCATCAATCGCATCAAAGCCATGTCCTCCGTCTCCTCAGATTCCCGCAATACGCGCAAGACCATTGTAGGTTTTGTTACCAAACGTTCCGGCGACAAGTCCATCAAGGTCACCATTCCGTATAAGACTCCGCATCCTCTCTACCACAAGGTAATCAACAGAAAGACCGTCGTCCACGTGCACGATGAAAAGAACGAGACCAAGGTCGGCGACAAGGTGGAAATCATGGAGACTCGGCCACTTAGCCGTCTAAAGCGTTGGCGCATCACAAGCATCGTCGAGCGCGCGGTCACCACCGACGCGGTAGCGATTTCCGAAAACGATGTCGCGGCCCAAGTTCCGACGAAAACCATCTCTAACAAGCAGGTTGCGAGTTCGACCTAACTCACGAAAAAA
>JBDNFZ010000130.1:0-5917 GCA_041689555.1 Opitutaceae bacterium
CGAAGACGGTGCCTAGGGCGCCTTCGATCTGTTCGCGGGTGTAATGCGCTGTCTGAAGCCCGCGCGCGGAGAGCGGGATGAGTTCCTCAAGGGCGGGGATGTCGGCGAGGGTGGCGAGGCGGCAGGAAATGGTCATCGGGCGCGGAGCGACATCTGCGGAGGTTGGACGCGGGAGAGAACGTTTAGGAACGCAGCCTCGAGCCCGGTCGGGAATTCACAGGACGGGTGATGATTTTTAGGAGAGCCGCAAGGGCGGGCGGCGTGGCTACTCCCGGGAAATAGATCCGAAAGCTTCTGGACCAGAGAACTCCAACCACGGCCCAAGAATTTTCATGTGGCCTGGTGACAGCTGCCATCGGGGATCTTCTTTCAGGACCAACCCTATTTCCGGCTTCGCAACGTGTCCTCGATTCGTTGCGAAGAAAATCGGGAGTAGAGAACACCGACGATCACGGCACGGGTGTCGATAAGACGGTAGTAGAGATGATAGGAGAACTTACCGAGAATGACGCGGTGGTAGAAACCGAAAGCCCTTTGGTGTGTAACCCAGCCAGCCTCAACTTCCATCTCGGCCCGATTGAAGGCATCGTTGAATCCAAGCGCGGCCGATGAGGAGAAGGCTTCGTAGTAGGCGAGTGCATCCGTGTAATCCCGGGCGACTTCGACGAGATAAAGGAGCTTGCGGTTCACCGACGTAGCGAAGCGACGCGGTCACGGAACTGCTCCTTCGTCAAAGCGCCGTCGGGGTTGGCCTCGAAAGCAGCCCAACGGCGATCAAGTTCGGTTCGATGGACGAGCGGCGGAGGCAGGAGTTCGGGTGATTGCAACGAGCCGAGGATCTCGTCGGCCAAGGCGATTCGCTGAATGTCGGTGAGTTGATCGAAGTTGGGGATCTGGGTTGTGTGCATGATCGGGAAATTGGGGCGACCGAGACGATTGGCAACGGGGTTTTGAGCGGGAACTCGGGGCGAAATTCATGCGGCCGGCAACACACCTCGGCGCTGCGCGTCACCCCATGCAAAAGGGGATTTCTGACGGGACGGCGCGTTGGAGTGACGGCGGTTGTTTCGGAGCGCGCTTCACTTGGAGCGCGGGTCGCAAATAAATTTGCTCCTACCCGAGGACGGCTTTCACGACGTGGCCTTCGACGTCGGTGAGGCGGTAATAGCGGCCTTGGTGTTTGTAGGTGAGTTGCTCGTGGTTGATGCCGAGCTGGTGCAGGATCGTCGCCTGCAGGTCGTGGACGGAGACGGGGTTTTCCGTGATGTTGTAGCCGAGGTCGTCGGTCGCGCCGTAGACCATCCCGTGTTTCACGCCGGCGCCGGCGAGCCACATCGTGAAGCAGCGCGGGTGGTGGTCGCGGCCGTAGTCGGTGGCGGTGAGCTTGCCTTGCGAATAGTTGGTGCGGCCGAATTCGCCGCCCCAGACGACGAGGGTGTCGTCGAGGAGGCCGCGTTGTTTGAGGTCGGTGATCAGGCCGTAGCAGCCGCGGTCCACGTCGGCGGCTTGGCGGCGGATCATTTTGGGGAGGTTGCCGTGTTGGTCCCAACCGGGGTGGTAGAGTTGGATGAAGCGGACGTCTTTCTCGGCGAGGCGGCGGGCGAGGAGGCAGTTGGCGGCGAAGGTGCCGGGGCGACGGGCGTCTTCGCCGTAGAGTTCGTAGGTGGCGTCGGTCTCGCCGGAAAGGTCCATGACCTCGGGGACGCTCGTCTGCATCCGGTAGGCCATCTCGTATTGGGCGATGCGGGCGGCGATCTCGGGGTCGCCGAGTTCGGCGGCTTGCGCGGCGTTGAGCGCGGCGAGGCGGTCGAGGAATTTCCGGCGGGCGGAGGGCGAGACGCCGTCGGGATTTTTGAGAAAGAGGACGGGGTCGCCGCCGCCGCGGAACTGCACGCCTTGGTGAACGCTCGAGAGGAAGCCGTTGCCCCAAAGGCGGGAGTAGAGTGGCTGGTCGATGCGGTCCTTCGATATCAAAACGACGAAGCCGGGGAGATTTTCGTTGGCGCTGCCGAGGCCGTAGGTGAGCCACGCGCCCATCGAAGGGCGTCCGGGGAGCTGGTGGCCGGTCTGGAAAAAGGTGATGGCGGGATCGTGGTTGATGTGCGCCGTGTGCATGGAGCGGATGAAGCAGAGTTCATCCACCATCTTGGCGGTATGCGGGAGGAGGTCGCTGACCCAAGCGCGGCTCTGGCCGTATTGGGCGAAGTTGAACTGCGATCCGGCGAGGGGATAACGGGCTTGGTGGGCGGACATGCCGGTGAGGCGTTGGGCGCCGCGCACGCTGTCGGGGAGGTCCTCGCCGTTCATGCGGTTGAGGAGCGGCTTGTAGTCGAAGAGATCGTGCTGCGAGGGGCCGCCCGACATGAACAGGTAGATGATGCGTTTGGCCTTGGGGGCGAAGTGGGGCTTTTCGAGGACACCGCGCAGGGCGGCGGGCAGCGCGGGGGTGGCTGCGCCGGCCTTACCGCGGAGGAGCTGCGTCAGGGCGAAGCCGCCGATGCCCATGGCGAACTTGCCGAAGAAATCGCGGCGGCTGAGGTCGAAGTTCACTTGGTTGCAGAACATGGGGGGGAGGACGGAGAGTTGAGAGCTGAGAGCTGAGAGCTGAGAGCAGAGAGCCCGGAATCAGCGGCGCATGAGGGACTCGTCGAAGTTCAGGAGGGCTTTGGCGGTGATGGCGTAGGCGGCGCGGTCGGCGGCGGGGAAGTAGCCGTCGGTGGCGGTGGCGCCGAAGGCGTTGAATTCCTCGGTGGCGGCAGTCTCGGCGACAAAGTGGGCGAGTTGCTCGGCGTGGAGTTCGCTGAGGAGGGCGAGCTCGCGTGCCGAGGGCGGACGGGAGGTGACGAGGCGGAAGCCCCAGGTCAGGCGTTCGCGGGAGATGGCTCCGCCCTCGCGGAGCATGCGCTGGCCGAGATGGCGGGCGGCCTCGACGATCTGGACGTCGTTGAGGAGGGCGAGGGCCTGGAGGGGCGTGCTGGTGCTCTGGCGGGTGACGGTGCAGACGTTGCGCTCGGCGGCGTCGAACAAAATCATCGCGGGCGGCGGGACGGTGCGTTTCCAAAACGTGTAGAGACTGCGGCGGTGGAGGTCGTCGCCGGTGCCCTGTTCGTATTTGGGTTTACCCATGGCGATCTCTTCCCAGAGACCGGGCGGTTGGTAAGGCAGGACGCTGGGGCCGCCGAGTTTTTCGACGAGCAGACCGCTGGCGGCGAGGGCTTGGTCGCGGAGCATTTCGGCGGAGAGGCGACGGGCGGGAGCGCGGGCGAGGAGACGATTTTGCGGATCGCGGGCGAGCAATTCGGACGAGGCTTGGGAGGACTGACGGTAGGTGGCGGAGAGGGCGATCTGACGGAGGGTGCGTTTCACATCCCAGCCGTGGGTGGCGAAATCGTGCGCGAGCCAGTCGAGCAACGCGGGGTGTGTGGGCAGCGCGCCCTGCAGGCCGAAGTTATCGGCGGTATCGACGAGGCCGGCGCCGAGCATCTGTTGCCAGAGACGATTGACGGTGACGCGGGCGAAGAGGGGATTTTCCGGCGCGGTGAGCCAGCGGGCGAGGCCCAGCCGATTACGCGGAAGCTCGGCGGCGAGGGGCGGGAGGAAGTGCGGGGTATCGGCGGTGACGGCGTCGCCGGGGGCATCGTAGGCGCCGCGCACAAGGATGTGGGCGGGCTTGGGCGCGGGGAGCTCCTCCATAACCATGGCTTCGGGGAAGGTTTGAGTGAGGGCGTTTTGGGCCTCGCGCGCGGTGCGGAGGGCGCGGGCGGCGGCTTGGGCGGGGGCGTGGACCTGAGCGACGAAGTAGGCAAAGAGGTCGTCGCGGCGGGCGGGATCGGAAAGGGCAGCGGCGAAGGTATCGCGACCGGCGAGTTGTGCGGATTCAAGCGGGGTGAGAGCGCGGTCGAAAACCGTGAAGGCGCGAACGCGGCCGGACTTGAAGCCGTTGTCGCGAAAACGAAAACCGATGGTGAGGTCGGGCGGGGGGCCGGTGTAGGTTATATCTTTGAAGAGACCGTCGCGGATGACCTCGGTGGCGACGAGGCGGCCGTCGACATAGATCCGTGCGCCGGCGGCGAGGCTGGAGCCGTCGTAGGTGACGGTGACGTGCGACCACGCGGAGGGCGGCAGCGGGTCGCGTGTGGTGATCTTGAGCGAAGCGCCGGGCCAGAGGTAGTGCAGGCCGAAGGAGACGCGGCCGTTTTCGAGGAGGATTTCGTAGCCGCGGCTGCCGGCGTCGGCGGGCGCTTTGGAGTGGTGGACGACGACGCTGCGGGATGCGACGGCGGCGGGAGGCTGCAGCCAGAGTCCAAGGCTGAAGGGATCCGTGCGCCGGAAGTGACCGACGCCCGGGAAGGTGAAACCGTTCTCGCCGTCGAGTTCGGCGGCGGGGCCGGAAGAATCGGAAATGAAACGCGGCGACTCGAAGGCGCGTCCGGGCTGGGCCGGGTCGGCGGAGTTGGCGACCTGCGAGACGGTGATCAACTTCACCGGGGCCGGAGGCTGGCCCGCGACCGGGGCGGGGGGCTTGGGATCGGGGATTTGGGTTTCGACGGATGATTCCAAGGGGTAGCTGGCGACAAGGCCGGCGGGAACGGCGGGGGGCGGAGAATCTTGGCCGAGCCAAGCGACAAAGGCGGCGGTGGCTTCGGCCCGGGAGGCGGCGAGGTTTCGCTCGGCGGAGACGGTGGCGAGGCGGAGAGACTCAAGCTGGCGGTCCTGGTCGTCGGTCGTCAACAGGAGCGTCGGGACGGGCATGGAGTTGGCGAAGCCCTTGTAGGAAATCTGGCCGGCCTCGTCGATGTTTTGGAAGAAGGCGAAGAGGGCGTAGTAGTCGCGCTGGGTGACGGGATCGTATTTGTGGTCGTGGCAGCGGGAGCAATCGAGGGTGAGGCCGAGGAAGGCGGTGCCGAAGGTGCTCACGCGGTCGGCGACGTAGGCGACGCGGTATTCCTCTTCGACGATGCCGCCCTCTTCGTTTTGGTTGTGGAGACGGTTGAAACCGGTAGCGATGCGCTGCTCCTTCGTGGGTGCGGGCAGAAGGTCGCCGGCGAGTTGCCAAGTGGCGAATCGGTCGAAAGGGAGGTTTTCGTTGAAGGCTTTGATCACCCAATCGCGGTAGGCCCACATCGCGCGCGGGCGGTCGAGCTGATAACCGTGGGTGTCGGCGAAGCGGGCGAGGTCGAGCCAGTCGGTCGCCATGCGTTCGCCGTAGCGGGGCGAGGCGAGGAGACGGTCGACCACGGTGGCGAATGCGGAATGCGGATCGCGGAGCGAATCGGCGAGGAAGGCGTCGGTCTCGGCGGGCGTGGGCGGGAGACCGGTGAGGTCGAAGGTGACGCGGCGGAGGAGGCGGGCGGGTGCGGCGGCGGGGGCGGGGGAAGTTTTTTCGCGGAAGAGGTCGGCGCGGATGAAGGCGTCGATGGGATTGGGGGAGGAAAGTTGAGAGGTGAGAGTTGAGGGTTGAGAGATGGAGACGGAGATGGGGACGGCGGGGTTTGCGACCGGGGTGAAGGCCCAGTGGGCCCCGTAGGGCGCACCCTCGGCGACCCAGCGTTGGAGGAGGGCGATCTCGGCGGGCTTGAGCTGGCGGACGGCATCGGGCGGAGGCATGACCTCTTCGGGGTCGGTGCTGACAATGCGGAAGAGCAATTCGCTGTCGGCGGGGGCGCCGGGTTTGACAACGGTGACGTCGTTGCGGGTGCGGAAGAGTCCGTCCTTTTGGTCGAGGCGGAGCTTGGCCTTGCGCGCGGGCTCGTCGGGGCCGTGGCACTTGTAACAGGCGTCGGAGAGGAGCGGAAGGATCTCGCGGCTGAAGTCGACGGGTGGCGGCGAGGCGTGAGCGCTCAAGAAAAACGCACCGAAAAGGGCGGCGAAACCTACGGAGGGACGAAGCGAAAGCACGGGGAAAGCGTTGGCGGTA
>JBDNFZ010000131.1:0-5780 GCA_041689555.1 Opitutaceae bacterium
AACCGGCCGCAGAGCTTCGCCGAGTTCCAGCAGATCACGGGGCAGACCCTTTACGTTTCGGCGACGCCGGCGAAGTTCGAGCTGGAGCTGTCGACGGTGGTGGCGGAGCAGTTGATCCGTCCGACGGGTTTGCTGGATCCGATTATTACCGTGCGCCCGAGCAAAGGTCAGGTGGAAAATTTGAAGGTGGAGATCAACCTGGCGGTGGCGGCGGGCGAGCGGGTGCTGGTGACGACGCTGACGAAGCGGCTTTCCGAGGAACTCACGAGTTTCCTGCGGGAATCGCAGATCCGGGTGGAATATCTGCACTCCGACATCGACGCGATCGAGCGGGTGGAAATTTTGAGGAATCTGCGCCTGGGCAACTTCGACGTGTTGGTCGGAATCAACCTGCTGCGAGAAGGCCTCGACCTGCCGGAGGTCGCGTTGGTCGCGATTTTGGACGCGGACAAGGAGGGCTTTTTGCGGAGCGAGACGAGCTTGGTGCAGACCTCCGGGCGGGCGGCGCGGCACGAAAAAGGCCGGGTGATTTTTTATGCGGACAAGGAGACCGACTCGATCAAGCGGACGATCGCGATCACGACCTACCGGCGGGAAAAACAGATGGCCTACAACGCCGCGCACGGTATCACCCCGCGCGGGGTAAAACGCGCGGCGCAGTCCAGCCTGCACCTTTACGACGGCTCGGGGCGCAAGGATGAAGAGCCCATGCTGGCGGAGAGCGCGGAAGACGTGGCGGCCGTGATCGCGGAGTTGGAGGAAGACATGCAGACAGCTTCCGCAAACCTGGAGTTCGAGCGGGCGGCGCTCCTGCGCGACCAGGTCAACGCCCTCCGGACCGGTGACTACCGGAAAATGGCGAAGATCGAGGCGAAGGAGTATGCCACTCGGGGACGCAGCGGCGGCAAGGCGGGGCCGGGGAAGACAGGCGCGCGTCGGCGGTGACGCGGGCCGGTCACTTGATGCGCGCCGGGTTGAGCACGCCGATGCAAGGGAGATTGCGATAGCGCTCGGCGAAATCGAGACCGTAGCCGATCACGAATTTATCGGGAATTTTGAAGCCGACGAAATCGGCTTCGAAAGCGACTTCGCGGCGGCCGACTTTGTCGAGGAGCACGCAGGTGCGGAGACTGGCGGGGTGGAGTTTGCGCACGAGACCGGCGACGAGCCGCATGGTCTTTCCGGTGTCGAGGATGTCGTCGACGATGAGCACGTGGCGGTTGCGGATGTCGAGGGTGAGGCTGGCGACGACTTGGGGGGTGCCGACGGATTTGGTCTTTTCCCCGTAGCTCGAGATGCGGATGCAGTCGAGGCGGACGGGGTTGTCGATCTCGCGCATGAGATCGGCGGTGAACATGATCGCGCCGTTGATCAGCGAGACGATGGTGAGTTCGCCGTCGCCGTAGACGGACTTGAGTTCGCGGGCGAGGCTGTGGACGCGCTTTTTGATCTGAGCCTCGGTGAAGAGCACGCTTTCGAGGTCGGGGTGGATCGGAGCGGGGGAGCGGCGACGGGTTGGCATGGGCGTGTGCGGAGCGAGACGGAGCGCCGGGGGCGAGGCAAACCGTTCCCGCGGGCGGAAAAGGTTAATTCCTTTGACTTGGCCGGAGGCGAAATCTTGCCTGCCGAGCGACCTAAGCGCGGCATGATTTCCATCAAAATCCAGCAACTGACGAAGCGTTTCGGAACCGTCACCGCGCTGCACAAGTTGGATCTGACCATCGAACCGGGAGAGCTTTTTTTCCTGTTGGGACCGAGCGGCTGCGGGAAAACCACGCTCCTGCGGAGCATGGCGGGTTTCTACATTCCGGACGAAGGGAAGATTCTTTTCGGCGATGAAGACGTCACCCGACTGGCGCCGCACAAGCGGAACACCGGGATGATGTTTCAGAGCTATGCGCTCTGGCCTCACATGACGGTGGCTGGGAACGTGGCGTTCGGCCTCGAAGAGCGCCGGGTGCCGAAAGAGGAGATCAAGCGACGGGTGGGCGAGGCGTTGGAATCCGTGCGCATGGGCCAGTATGGGGACCGCAAACCTAACCAGCTTTCCGGCGGGCAGCAGCAACGGGTGGCGCTGGCGAGGGCGCTGGTGATCCGGCCGCGGTGCCTGCTGCTCGACGAGCCGTTGTCCAATCTGGACGCGAAGTTGCGGCTGGAGATGCGGACGGAGATCCGGCGGGTCTGCAAAGAATTCAAGCTGACGACGGTGTATGTCACGCACGACCAGAAGGAGGCGCTGTCGGTGTCGGACCGCATGGCGATCTTGGAGAACGGCCACATCCTGCAAGTCGGCACGCCGCGGGAAGTCTACCGTCGGCCCACGCGGAAGACGGTGGCGAATTTTATCGGCGAGACGGATTTCATTCCGGGTAAAGTCGCCGGAGTTTCCGCGGACTCGGTGACGGTGGACACGGAGATCGGCCGCTTCGACGGCGTGTTGGGCGACCCGAGCCAACCGGCTAAGGTCGGTCAGGAAGTGACGTTGTCGATCCGACCCGAGTGTTGGGAGTTGAGCCGGGATCGGCTGGCGGAGCGCAACTCGGTGCGCGGGGTGATCGGCGGGTTCGTGTATCTCGGCGAAGTGGCGCAGTATGACTTCATGGTGCGCGGGCGGACGCTGAAAGTCTTCGAGCGGAATCCGCGCTTTGTCGACGGGGCGGCGCGGGGAGAATTGTTTGCGGCCGCCGCGCCCGAGGATGTCGTGGTGTTGGTGAACTGACCGCTGCCATGGTGCGGCAGACGCTCATCATCCTGACCTTGGTGGCGACGCTGGCGCTGCCCTTCGTGCTCCGGCCGGCCAAGGAATCGGCGGCGCAGGCGGATGAGACGCTGGTGTTGGTGACGCCGCACAACGAGGCGATCCGGCACGAGTATGCGCGGGGATTCCGCGAGTGGTATCGGGCGCGCACAGGGAAGACCGTCGCGATCGACTGGCGCGTGCTGGGCGGGACGAGCGAGATCGCGCGGTTTTTGGAGGGCGAGTATGTGGCGTCCTTTCGCAATCTTTGGACGCAGAAGCTCGGAAAAAAGTGGAGTGCCGAGATTCAGGCGGGGTTCCAGAATCACCGGCTGCCGGCGGACGCGCCGGAGATCGTGAAGGAAGCGCGGGCGACGTTCCTCGCCTCGGAGGCGGCCTGCGGGATCGATGTTTTTTTCGGCGGCGGCACCTTTGACTTTGAGAAGCAGGCGCGGGCGGGGCGGCTCATCGACAGCGGGATGTTGAAGAAGCACCCCGGGTGGTTTACCGACGCGGTCATCCCCCGCACGTTTGCGGGCGAGGAATATTGGGACAAGGAAGGCCGTTGGTTCGGCTCGGTGCTGAGTTCCTACGGCATGATCTACAACCGGGATTCTCTGAGGCGGCTCGGAATCGAGCACGAGCCGACACAATGGACCGATCTGCAGGACCCGCGATTGATGGGGGAAGTGGCGTTGTGCGATCCGACGAAAAGCGGGTCGATCGCGAAGGCTTTCGAGAATATCATCCAGCAGCAGATGCAGCGGCGACTGATCGCGTTGACCGCCGAGCAGCCCGCGATGGAGCCGAAGAAACGCGAGGCGCAAGCGGTGCGCGAAGGCTGGCTCGCGGGCCTGAGGCTCCTGCAGATCGTGGGGGCGAACGCGCGCTACTTCACGGATACGTCCCAAAAACCGCCGATCGACGTGGCGGCGGGAAATTGCGCGGTGGGTCTGTGCATCGATTTTTACGGGCGACAGCAGGAGGAGGCGGTCAAACGGCGGGGTTTTTCCGGACGCATCGGCTATTCTTCTCCGGTCGGAGGTTCGGTGAGCTCGGTCGATCCGGTGGCGCTGCTGCGCGGGGCGAAAAACAAGGAGGCGGGTGCGGCGTTTATCGAATACGTCTTGTCGATGGACGGGCAGAAGCTGTGGAACTTCCAACCGGGAACTCCGGGCGGGCCGGAGCGGTTCGCCCTGCGGCGGCTGCCGGTGCGCCGCGATTTTTATGCGGAGCCGGCGTGGGCGGCGCTGCGGAGCGACCCGGAGTCCCGGCCGTTTGAACAGGGCGATCAACTGATCTATCGCAGCGGGTGGACCGGCGGGATTTTTCGCGAAATGGCGTTCGTGATCCGTGTCGTGTGTCTCGATACCCACGCCGAACTTAAGCGGGCGGTGCGGGCGATCAACGCGGCGCCGCCGGCGGTCCGCACCGAGGCGATGGCGGTTTTGGCGGACCTATCGGCAGTGGACTACGACCGGGTGGGCGCGGAGATAAAGCAGGCGCTCGGCTCGAAGAACAAGGTCGACGAGATTCGCCTGGCGAACCGGTTGGGCGCGGCGTTTCGCGCCAACTACCGCCGCGCGGAATCGATCGCGCGGGCCGGAACACCGTAGCCGTAGCCGTAGTCAAGGCGACGCGACGCGGCGCTCCCTTTGGCGCTCGGGCTTTGCGAGAAGGGCAAAGCCGAAGGGCACGAGATCGCGGCGAGCGGATTCGTCCGGGAGCGCCTTGCCATCGTGGAAAGATTCCCTCTTGGCGGGTTGGACAACGCCTACAGGCCGGCGAAGGCAGCGGCGAAGGCGGGCTTGTCGGCGGCTTTGAAGAACGAGGTGCCGGCAACGAACGTATCTGCGCCCGCAGCACGGCACTCGCGGGCGGTCACGAGATCCATGCCGCCGTCGACCTCAAGGCGGAAGGTCAAATTGCGTTCCCGGCGCCACGCGTCGATCTGGGCGAGCTTGGGCAACTGATCGGTGCGGAAGGGCTGGCCGCCAAATCCGGGTTGGACGGTCATTACCAGCAGCAGGTCGATCTGGTCGAGGAACGGTTGCACCGCAGTGGCCGGCGTATCGGGATTGAGAACGAGGCCGGCTTGGGAACCGAGAGCGCGGATACGCGCGAGGGTTGCGGCGTGATCATAGTCGGGCTCGATGTGGATGCTGATCAAGTCCGCCCCGGCCTTTGCGAAGGCTTCGACGTAGCGATACGGTTGGGCCAGCATCAGATGGGTGTCGAAAAAGAGCGCCGAACCGTGGCGACGGAGCGCGGCCAGTGTCTCGGGGCCGAAGGTGAGGTTGGGGACGAAGTGCCCGTCCATGATGTCGACGTGCAGCCACTTCAGGCCGAGATCCGCGACGGTGGCGGCACTGGCGGCCAAGTGCGCATGGTCGCCCGAAAGCAATGACGGTGCGAGGACGGGCGCGTGGATCACGGGACGAAGGAAGCCTGCCATTTGGCGTGGCGCAAGAATTCTGCGCAGCACGTGGCGGTGTCGATTCCGAGGTCGGGATTACCAAACGTCCAGAACGGCGTGGGCGATCTTGGCGGCGAGGGCGTCGGCGAGCAGGGGGAGGGACTGATACTCGGACTGGAGTTGTCCGCTCACCGTCGTGCCGTTGGGCAGAGTCAGGCCGCTATCGGTGTAGGCATCGCGCCGGGCGGTGACCTCGCGACGGGCGAAAAACACGCGGCCGGTGCGATTTTCGGTCAGGGTGCAGTTGACGCCGAGGAGCAGGGAGAACTTCCGGGCGAGCCCGGTGTCGTCCCGACGTTGGGTGGCGACCTCGCGACGATAGTCGGCGATTTCAAGTTTGAGCGTGGCCTCGGCGGCTTCGGGCGAGTCGACCAAGGTGACGCGACCATCGCGGAGAAAGGCCGCCCGGACCTGCGCCGTGATCGTAGCCTGAGCCTGCGGCAGGAGGATCTTGGTCGAAGCCGGTTCGACGTAGAGGGTGGCGAAGGGCAGTATGGTGCCGGTGCCGAGGCGATAATGGGCGCAGCCCGCGCCCGTTACGGCGAGGAGCGCGCAGGCGACCAAAAC
>JBDNFZ010000132.1:0-5053 GCA_041689555.1 Opitutaceae bacterium
CATGGGAAATGGGGGCGCGGACAATTTGTCGCTGGACGGGCAAGGCGAGGAAGACGGTGACGATCCTGCGCTCGTGGTGACGGGGTTTGGACGGGAATCGGCGCAGGGGTCGGGCGGGACAACAGGCGGCGGTGAAAAAAAGCAGGGGGGCGGGCGGAAGGTCTCGTCGAGGATCACCGAGCCAAAACGGTTCATGCCGGCGCCGCCATCGGAGCCGGCGTCATAGACGAACGCGTAAACTTTCACGCCGTCCGGCCGGCGATAAACCTGGCCGCGAATCCAGGAGCCGAGGATGCGGTCCACGCGGAGGGTCGAGGGTTGCCAGCCGCCGCCGTCGCGGGTCGTGAAGATGCTCCGCGAACCGGCCTCGACGAACGCGACGAGGAGTTGCTCGCCGTCGAGCACCACATCGGCGGTGGGCTGTTGGGAATCGACGGCGTTCTGAACGACGGGGCGGTCCGTGACCGGCACGGCAGGCGTGGGCGGGCCCTCGCCGACAATGCGTCGTTCCCAAATGATCCCGGTCGGGAGGCGGTAGAGGACGACGGCGGTGTCGGTGCGCGGGATAAAGACGAGGGGCAACACCGATCCGAAATCGGCGCGCGTGGCTGAGAGACCGGTGGCGAGGGATTCGCGGGGGGTGAGGGTGCCGTCGGGGCGGAGGCGGCGATACCACACGGTGCCATCGGTGCCGTAGTAGGCGAGATGCACGGTGTCGCGGGCGCCGAGCACGGCTTGCGGGCCGGCGAGATTTGGCGCAAGGGTGGCGTCGATGACCGTCTCCGCGCCCCAAACGCCGGCGGGCGAGCGGGTGCGGGTGTGAATCTTGGCGGGGCCGGTGTAAAAGGCGACGAGGCTGCCATCGGAGCGCACCACGAGCGACGCGGCTTGGGCGGAGGCTTTGGCGGTGGCGACCGGTTCGTCGCGCACGGCCCACGTATCGGGCGAGGTGGCGTGGTCGGAGGTGTGGAAGGCGTGATAGTGGCTCGACGGGGTGATTTGGTGGAGAATGTGAACAGTCGCTCCGACGAGCTGCGCGTCCACGGCTTCGAGATCCGTGGAAGCGGGGCGGTGGGCGGCGTCTACCTCACGCCAGGTGCGGCCGCCGTCGGCGGATTTGACCATCATGAAGAGGTTACTCGTCTCGGCGGGCTCCATGATGAAATAGAGATCGCCGTTGCCGGCGGCCCAGGGGCCGATGCGGCCGGGAGTTTCGACAAAGGTGCCGCCGAGGTGGCCGGGCGGGACGGCGAGGGTGAGCACGGGATTCCGCGCGGACAGCAGCGGAGCGCCGTCGGCGGCGACGAGGCGAAACTCGAAGGTGTCGCCCGGGTCGTTGGTGACCGCGCCGTCGGCGAAGCGGCGCGCGACGAGGGCGAATTCGAATTCACCGTGCGCGCCGGCGCCGGACCAGGCGGGCGTGCGGTCGGCGAGGCCGGGCCCGGTGCCGGCTCGAAACGGGGCCTGCGAGCCGAGAAGCAAATCGGCGGTGGGTGCGCCGGGCGGATAGGCGGCGCAGGCGACGAGGCTGATGCGCGGGCTGCGCGCGTCCTTGCTTTCGGGGTGCGGGAAGTCGTGCGCTTCGACGGGGGTCCACGCGCCGGCGTTGCGCCGGTAGTGCAGGCGATAGGAGGCCGGCCCGGCGGCGTCGGGGGCGCGCAGCACTTCGAACCGCAGACGGAAAGGCCGGTCGGCAAACACGGTCGTCGGTGCGTCAAGCGGGGCGGCCCAGCCGGAGTCGGCGTTTAACGCGGCCGAAAAATCGGCGCGCACGCGGAAGTGCGTCTGCGTGTCGGCCGCCGCCGCGACGGCGGGGAGGAGCAGCGCGAAGCCGAGGAGCGGAACGAGGCGGGCGGCGAGCATGTGGGCCTTGGCGGAAGGATCGCGGGAGCCGGGCTCAGAAATCGCCGCGCAGGCCGACGATCACTAGGCGGGGAGCTTCGCGGCGAAAGGTGTTGTTGAAGGCGGGAATGGCGTCGTAGCGGTTGCGGCTCGGCGCGTCGGTGACGTTCTTCACGTCGAGGAAGACGCGGTAGCGCTTGCCGAGGCGGTATTGCACGGAGAGGTCCACGGTCTCGCGCGGACCGAAGAGGCGGGGGACGCCCGAGGCGACGGAGTCCTGAAGCTCGGAAACGGAGTTGAAGGCGACGCGGGCGGAGAGTTGGCCGAGATCGTAGTAGAGCTGGAGATTGGCGATGGTGTCGGGCTGGCCGGTGAGCGTGGTCGAGGTGCGCCGGCCGATGGCCGCGCGGGTGGCGGGATCAAAGAGAGGCTGCACTTCCTCGCCTTTGATGAAGGTGTAGTTGGCGAGGAAACCGAGGCCGTCGAAGGGGCGGGGCAGTTGGTCGCGAAACGAATGGGTCCAGGAAAGCTCGATGCCTTGGATGGTCTGGCGGGAGCCGTTGGCGACGAAGGTGGTGTTGCGGAGTTCGGGGACGGTGGGCGCGGCGGGATTGAGCGGGTCGGTGCTCACTTGGACGACGTCTTGGAAGACCGTGGTGAACTGGAAATTTTTCAGGTCTTTGCGCAACAGATTGAGCGAGGCGCCGTTGCGTTTGCCGTAATAGAATTCGTAAGCGAGGTCGTAGTTGGCGGCGGTCTGCGCCTTCAGTTTGGGGTTGCCGATGTCGAGCTCGGTGTCGGTGACAAAGGTCGCGCCCCAGCGCGAGCGGATGGCGGCCTCGTTGAACGGGATGAGTTGTTCAAAATCGGGGCGGGCGACGCTGGTCGAAAAGGCGCCGCGGAACACATGATGTTCGCCCAAGCGGTAGGTGGCGATGGTGCTGGGAAAGAGGCCGTCGTAGCGGGACCGGCCGGTCTCGTCGGGGAGGCGGGGGAGACCGGCGACCGGCGGGGTGAGGCGGGAGGCGAGCCAGGTGTAGCGCGTGGCGGTGAATTCGTAGCGCAGGCCGCCGATGAGGGTGAGCGCGCCCCAGCGGCCGGTGGCCATGCCGTAGCCGGCGAGGATGGTCTCGGCGGCTTCGTAGTTGCGGGTGGCCTGGGCGTTGTATTCGGAGCCGGCGGTGCGCGGGTTGAAGAGCGCACGGTTGTTATCGAAGAACGCGAGGACCGAGGGTAGCGAGGGCACCGGGCCGGCGTAAGCGTAGCGTTGGTCGAAGGAGCCGAGGGGGCGGCCGGAGGCGAAGTCCGCGACCGTGATATTGCGCCCGCGGGCGAGGTGGTTCGGGTTCCAATCGGAGAAGTCGATGGTGTTGGTGCGCCAGCGGTGGAGAGCCTTGCCCCCGGTCTTGAACGTGATCGCGCCGCCGGCGGCAGGCTCGCGGACGTAGTCGAACTGGCCGGTGAGCTGGTCGTCGGCGTAACTAAATTGTTGCTCGCGGATTTTCTCGAGGAGCGTGGCGGCGCGGCCTTCCGTGCTTTCGAAAAAGCTCACGGCCGGGTTGGTGACGAGGGTCGAGCGGACGAGAGGGCGGCCGTAAACGGTGTTGTCGATGGTGGTGCGCCAGAGGCGGCGCGGAAAGACCGCGAGGTTGTTGGGATCGTTGGAAAAGGTGTCGAAATCGAACTGGCGCTCGCGGGTGGCGTTGGTCTCGCCGCCATAGGCGAGCGCGCCGCTGAGCAGGCCGGAAGGAAGGTCGGCCTTGGCGGCGAGGACGAAGCGGCGAAGGTCTTTGGTGGATATGTTGGTGCGGTCCTGAGGGCGGAAACGCAGCTCGTCCACGCGCCGGTAGAGCGTGGGCGTCGCCGAGGGGGCGCCGGCGGCGTCGAGGAAGGTGGGGCTGCGGGTGGAGTTGAGTTGCTCGAAGCGGTGGGCGGGGCGGACGCCGTCGGCGTGGATGCGGGAGACGTAGGGGCGGAAGGAAAGCGCGAGCTGCGGTGAGATGCGCCAATCGAGCGTGGCGGAGGCGGTGAACTGGGAACTCTCGCGGCGATCCTCGCGGACGGTGAACGAATTGAGCACCGGGATTTTGGCGGAGCCGTCGGGATTGAAGGGGGGCGTATTGGCGTTGGAGACGGAGGTCTGCCAACGGTTCTCGGTCTCGTCGCGATAGGTGAGATTGAGAATGAGCCCGAGGGTGCGCGCGGCGTTGAGCACGTCGCCGTAGGTGAAGGTGGAGGCCCAGCCGGGATTGTCGCCCTGCTCGCGATAGCGAAATTCGGCGCGGGTGCGGACGAGGCGTTTTTTGAGGGTAAAGGCGTCGGCCGTCTCGAGGTTGACGATGCCACCGACGGCGGAGGCGTCGCGGTCGGCGGTGAGAGATTTGAGGACTTCGATGCTCTTGATCGTCTCGGTGGGAATGGAGCAGACGTCGAAGTTGCGCGTGTCGCCGCCGCGCGTGGTGGAGGTGTCGCGGGAGGTGGCGGGCAGGCCGATGCCGTCGAGAGTGACGAGGTTGAGTTTCCCCTCGGCACCCCGGATGGAGAGTTCCGAGCCCTAGACAACGTTGAGCCCGGGGAGGCGGTTGAGGGCGTCGCCGACCGTGTCGTCGGGCAGCGAGCCGAGGAGATCGGGGCTGATGAAGTTGCCCACGGTATCGGCGGCGCGCTGTTGTTGGAGGGCATCGGCGCGGCTGGAGGCGAAGACGGAGAATTTATCGAGCACGACGGTCTTCGGATCGGCCGCGGGCACGGGCGCGGTGGGCGGAGCGGCAGCGGCGGCCGGGGCGGTCTGCCCGGGGCAGGAGGCGACCAGCGCCAGGAAAGCCAGGGCAAAAACGGGCGGGGAAAAACGCGAGGAGGGGTTTGGGTTCACAGCGATTCAGGCGATACTTGGGGTTGTGGTGGAAGAAAGTGCGGGCGCCGGCCGGGAGTTAGATTTTCAAGACGGGGAAATCCCCGGTAACCTCCGGAGCCGACGGGCTCGGCGAAGAGGCGGGCGGCGGTCATGGGGAAAACTCGAAAGCGATTGGCTGTCGCGAGCGCGCTGCGCCGCGAGAGGGATCGAAGAGGATTCTCGGCCGGCCGCGCCCGGAGGCGAGGCGCGGCGGGTGAAGAGCCGCCGCGCCGGCGGGGCGGGCGGGGTTAGAATTCCGTGCTCACGCTGAACGTGTAGCTGCGCGGGATGGTATAGTAGTATTGTTCGTAGGCGTAG
>JBDNFZ010000133.1:0-5044 GCA_041689555.1 Opitutaceae bacterium
AAAAATCCGAGGCCGGCCGTCACGAGCATGAGTTCCATGTATTCCGCCGTGCCGGCATGGATCGAAAAAAGCGCGATCAATGCCGTCACCGCGATGGTCACCGTATCGAAACCGATCAGGCGGTCCAGCGTCGTCGGTCCCTGCGCCAGCCGCCACAGACCTGCCGAGGCTACCATCAGCAACACCGCCCAGCCGAAATAAAACGCCGCGTCGAGCAGGCTCATCGGGTCCACGCCAGAAGCGGCGCCTCCAGGCTTTTTTTGATGCCGTCGCACACGCCTTGCGGGTCGCGCGCGTCGAGCGCATGCACCAGCAGCGTTTTCCTGTCTTCGGACACTTCCACGCTGGTGGTGCCCGGCGTCAGCGTGATGCAGTGCGAGAGCATCACGATTTCAAAGTCCGACAACCCGTCGAGGGGATACGTGATGAAGTCGGGCGCGAGCGCGGCGACCGGTTGGAACAGCACCGCCTTGGCCACCGCGATGTTCGCCAGCACCAACTCGCGCGTGAAACAAAACAGGAACGCAACGAAGCCGGCTGCCCGCAAGGGCAGCGAACGACGGCCGACTTTGCCAATCGCGCTCACGGGTGTTTCCCTTCGTGGATTCTCGCGTCGGCCGCCTTCACCGTGCGCACATAGCCGGCGCGGTCCAGCGTCTCGCCGGCCGCATGCTTCGCCGTCTTTACAAAAAACTCCGCGCCCAGCCCGATCACCAGCGACACCGCCACCATCCCCAGCCCCACCGCCGTCATGCGCTTCGCGCGGCCGTCGTAGTTCAACGGCTCCGCCGGCGCCCCGCGCCAGAAGGCGCCGAGCCAGATTTTGAGCATGCTCACCAACGTCAGGATGCTCGCGAGCAGCGCCGTTCCCACAAGCACCCATTCGCCCTGCCCGAGGCCCTCTTGGAGGATCATCAATTTGCCCCAGAAGCCGCTCAACGGCGGCAGCCCCGCCAGCGACATCGCCTGAATCACAAACACGATCCCCAGCCACGGGGCCGCCCGCCAAAGCCCCCCGGTTCGATCAAGGTCGTCGGTGCCGTTGGCCCGCACGATCACGCCGCCGACTAAGAAGAGCGCTGCCTTCACGATGATATGGTGGATGATGTAGAAAATCGCCGCCGTGAACGCAAACGGGGTAAACAAGCCGATCGCCAGCACCATGAACCCGATCTGGCTCACGATGTGATACGACAGGATTTTCTGCACCCGGCCCTGCGCCACCGCGCCCAGCACGCCGATCACCATCGTCAACCCCGCCGTCCACGCGATCAACGTGTGCAACCCCGTCAATTCCGGCGGCAGCACCGTGCCGAAAAGGCGGAGCAGCACATACACGCCCACCTTCGTCAGCATCCCCGCATAAAACGCCGCCGTCGGCGCGGGCAGGATCGGATAACTCCCCGGCAGCCAATAATAGAGGGGAAACACGCCCGCCTTGAGGCCGAAGACCAGAAGCATCAAGACCGCCAGAACCGTGAGCCGCACGTCGCCGACCAGCGGATCCGTGCGCACGATCATCTCGGCGAAATTCAGCGTGCCGAGCAGGCTGTAGGTAAAGCCGCAGGTCGCCAGAAACAGCGCGCTCCCCACCAGGTTCAGCGTCAGATAAGGCAACGCGCCGCGGGACTCCCGCGCCGTCGCCTCCAAGGTGAGCAGCGCATACGAAGAGAGCAGCATCACCTCGAACGCCACAAAGAGATTGAACAGGTCGCCGGTGACGAACGAAAGGTCGATGCCCGACAGCAAGAGCAGCATGAGCGGCAGCCGCATCGGGTGCTCGTCCGCCGTCGGCTTCTCCGCAAAACCATAAAGCACGCACGCCAGCGCGGTGAACGAAGACAGGCACAGCATGATCGCGGCGAGCGTGTCCCCCACCAGCACGATGCCGTAGGGCGTGAGCCAGCCGCCCACGCGCAAAATGAGCGGACCGCCCGCCTGCACGTGCGCCACCATCCACAACGACAACCCGAGCAGGGCCGTCAGCACTACGACGGCGAAGACGCGCCGCGCGAGATTCGGCCGCGGAAACAACAGCAGGATCAACGCCGCCGCGATCGGCGCGACGACCGGCAGGGCCGCGAGATTGGCCAAGGCGGTGGCGCTCACGGGTCGCCCTCCGTCTGGCGCGCCACCGCGCCGCCCGGAGCCTTGTCCGCGTAAAGGGAGTTCATGGTCGCCGCCCCGCGATCCGTGTAGAGCCGGTAGAGCAACACGGTCAGATACGCCGCCACCGCGAAACCGATGACGATGGCCGTCAGGATCAGCGCCTGCGGCAGCGGGTCGACCGCGTTGTGCGGCAATCCGTCCGCGCCCACCGTCGCGGAAAGCCGCCTCGTCGGATCGCCCGAGATCGCGATGAGCACGAGGTTGGCCGCGTTGGAGATCAGCAGAAACCCGAACAGGATACGCAGGAAGCGTCGCGACAGGCTCAGATAGACGCCCGCCGTAAATAGGACGAAAACCAGAATCGCCGCTTCGAGTTGATTGGTCATGGCGTGCGCCCTCCTCCGGCCGGATCTTCACCCGGCGCGGCGACATCGATGGCCTCGTCGCCCCGCGCCGCAAACCGCCCTTGCTCCTTGGCCACGAACGCCGGCAACCCGTGGACGGATTTCATCAGGGGGAGCATCAGCTTGAGCGTCACGCCCACCACGGTGCAGAACACCCCGAGATCGAAAAACACCGGCGCGCCCGCGTAAAATGGGCCGATGTAATAATGTAGATGGTTGAGCAGCGGCAGTCCCTGCAGCGCGGGAACGACCGCCGTGCCGATCGTCAGGAGCACGCCGCAGATCGCCAAAATGAAAGGGTCGAAACGCAGCAACCTCCGCAGCCCGTGCACTCCCAGCACAAAAACGATAATCAACAACGACGTCGCCGTGATCAGGCCGGCGATAAATCCGCCGCCCGGCGCGTTGTGCCCCCGGAAAAAAATATGCAGCGCAAACAGATTCAGCGGGACGAACGCGCCGATCGCCACCGCCTTGAGAATCAGATCCGGCGGCAGCGGGAAAAATTCTCCCCGTCCATCGGGGGCGGGCGCGGGTGCCGTGCTCTGCCGGGCCAGCAGCCCGAGGCAACCGCACGCCGCGATGATAAGCACGGTGATCTCCAACAGGGTGTCCCAGGCGCGAAAATCGACGACCACCGTGTTCACCGCGTTGCGGCCCTTGGCGAGCCCGAGGGGGTTGTGCAGATAAAAATTTCCCGCCCATTCCAAGGTCTGCGGTTGCTGAAAAAACAGCACGCCGCCGCCCATGATCAGGCCCACGCCCGCCCCAAGGGCCAGGCGCAGCCACTTCGCGGGCGCTCCCTGCGCCGGCAGCTCCTCGCGGTCCGCCCCGTCGCGCTTCAGACGCAGCACCACCAGCAGCACCAGCAGCAGCGTGGCCGACTCGACCAACATCTGCGTGAGCGCCAGATCGGGCGCCTGATACAAAACATAGTAAAAACAGATGCCGAGGCCTACGATCGACACCGCGAAGAGCTGCCTGATCGGTTGCTTCCACTTCGCCGCCAAGACCGCCGCCAGGCTCATTACCCCCACCACGCTCCACCGCACCCAGCCTTCGGGACCGCGCGGCAGCCAGTCCCATTGCGCCGCCAGCTTCGTCACCGCAGCCCAGTCGCCGGCCACGACCGTTCCCGTGACCACGATGATCGTCCCCAAAACCACGAAGAGATACGCGTAGGGCCTCTCAAACCCGAGCGCCTTGTTCAGTTTCTTTCCGAAGAGCTGCACGCCGTCGACCAAGCGGTCGAACCGCGCCTCGAAGAGCGCACCGGCGGGAATCTTCAACTTCGCCCAATACCGAACTCCCACCGCGAAATAAATCACGAGGCCCGCCGTAAGCACACCCATGCTGGTCAAAAACGCGGGCGTGAGACCGTGCCACAGGTGCAACGTCCCGGCCTCCATCAGGTGCTCGCCCGGCACGCCGAACGACAACGTGAACCGTCCGAACGCCCCCGCCGCCAACCCGCACCCGAGAGTCGCCGCCGCCAACACGAGAGCGGGCAACTGCAGCCCGAACGAGGGCGCATGCCAGTGCTGTTTCACCTCGGGCGAAACCGGCCCGAGAAACGCACGGTGAAACACCCCTGCCGCCACGATCACCTTGATGACCGACGCCGCCACGACCGCGACCAAGGGCCACCAGCCAAGCAGCCCGGCGGTGGTTTCGCGGAAACCGATGACCGCCTCCAGCAGGAGTTCCTTGCTCAAGAATCCCGCGGTCGGCGCCACGCCCGCCAACGACGCCAGCGTGATCAGCGCCGCCACGCCCGTGAGCGGCATTTTTTTGAAGAGACCGCCCAGCCGGCGCAGATCGCGCGTCCCCGTGCTGTGGTCGATGATGCCGACCACCATGAACAGGCACGCCTTGTAGAAAACATGGTTGAGAATGTGCAGGTAATCCCACGCCACCGGCACGCCCTGCGTGAACAAACCGTAGTGACCGATCAGCAGGCCAAGCTGCGCCACCGTCGTGTAGGCGAGCACCGCCTTCAGATCCTGCGACCACAACGCCAGCATCGCTCCCAGCAACAGCGTGCCGAACCCGATCACCGTGAGCACCGGCATCCAGCTCTCCAGCCCGTTGAACACCGGCAGGAGGCGCGCGGTCAGGAACACGCCGAGCTTCACCATCGTCGCCGAATGCAGGTAGGCGCTCACCGGCGTCGGCGCGGCCATCGCTGCCGGCAACCAGAAGTGGAAAGGCACCAGCGCCGATTTAGTGATGGCGCCGACCACGACCAGGGCGATGGCAATATCGATGGCCATGGAACCGGCGGCCAGCTCCGGCGCCACGGTCATGATGTCGGAAATGCGGTAGGTGCAGCCGTGGGTGCAGGTTTCAAAATGTTTGCAAAGCCAGCACTATCAGCTGCGACTGCAACATTGGTATCGAGAAGAGAAATTGCGCCGACTCTGCGACTGCTTATAGTGTACTCCAAGGCCCAGGTATTCCCGCCATTGGCCGTGCGATACACCGCACCGCTCGCACTGCCAGCCAAAGCTACATAAGGATTCAGCATTGCT
>JBDNFZ010000134.1:0-7645 GCA_041689555.1 Opitutaceae bacterium
CACTACGAACAGATGCAGTATGCGGGCGACACGATGATCACCTCGAAGATCGCGATGCTCGCGACGGGCGACATGAGGCTGAGCCGGCAGGCGTTGTATCACTTCGACTGGTCGCGCCTCTCCGACGGGCTCACTCAGAGCCGCTATCCCTCGCGCCTCGTGCAGATCATCCCGACATGGTCGCTCCACTGGATCACGAATATCCGCGACTATTTTCTCTGCTCGGGCGATGCCGCGACCGTGCGCGATCTGCTGCCCGGCGTGCGCGCGGTGCTCGATTGGTATCGGCGGCACACGGACGCCAGCGGCCTGCCGGCCAAGCTGCCGTTTTGGAACATCACCGATTGGTGCCCGTGGTGGCCGCGCGGCGTGGTGCCGGGGGCGGACGTAGGCCCGACGACGATCCTGAGCGCCCAATACATCCAAGGGCTCGCCGAAGTCGCGGAGCTGTTGCGCCACCTCGCCGAGCCGCGGCACGCCGCCGAGATCACCGCACTGGAGACCGAGGCCGCGCGTCTGCGCGTCGCGTTGCATGACCTGATGTGGAGCGAGACCGAGGGGCTTTACTTCGACCGGCCGGGCGGGCCGGAGGTTTCACAGTGCGGCAACGCTTGGGCGATCATCGCGGGAGTCGCCGGAGCGCGCGAGATTGGGCGCATCTTTGCCCGCTTTCCGCTCGACGCGAAACTGGCCCCGGGCTCGTTCTTCTGCTGGCACTTTATCTTCAAGGCGCTCGCGCGCGCCGGTCTCTACGACCGGATGCCGGACTACCTTGGCCCTTGGCACGAGTCGCTCGACTACGGCCTCGGCACGTTCGTCGAGGAGAACTCCTACTGGCGCTCGCTCTGCCACGCGTGGTCGGCGCACCCGGCTCTCGAGTTCATGCAGGGTATCCTCGGCGTTGAGCCGAGCGCGCCGGGCTTTGCGCGCCTCACCATCGCGCCGCACCGCTGCGGCCTCGCGCACGCAGCGGGCCGCGTCTGCACCCCGCACGGACCGGTCGACGTCGCGTGGCGCGTCACCGACGGGGCCTTCGCGCTCACAGTCGACGCGCCCGCCGGTCTCGAGGTCACCGTCGTCGCGCCCGATGCCGCGCGCACGACGCGGCGGTTTGCCGGCGGGGCCTTTGCCGAGACGTTTGCGTTGCCGCCCGCCCCATGACGCTGCGACTCGATCATACCGACGGCTCCGCCGTCACCGTGCTCGCGGACGACGCGGTCTTGCTGCGCTACGTCTACGCGCCGACGACGCCCGCCAACGAATCCCCGCGCCCCTACGCGCACCCCGTCAACACGCTCGCCGGCGATACGCTCACGAATTTCCGCCCCAACGACCACCCGTGGCACCACGCGCTCAGTTTTACGTTGAACCACGTCTCGGGGGCCAACTTCTGGGGCGGCCCGACGTGTCTGCCCGGCACCGGCTACAAGTGGCTCGATAACCACGGCGCGCAGCACCACGAGGCGTGGACGACGCTCGTGGCTTCCGGTGCGACCGCGACGCTCGCGCACACGCTCGCGTGGTGCCGATCCGGAGAAACGCTTTTCCGCGAGGCGCGTTCGCTCGAAATTTCCCTCCCGCCCGAAACGCCGGGCGCTTGGTCGCTCCGCTGGCGCAGCCGGCTGACCAACGTCAGCGGTCGCGCGCTCACGCTTGGCAATCCGCATTCGTTCGGCGGGCTCGCCGGCTCGCATTACAACGGCCTGCAGTTCCGCGGTGCACGCGAGTTGCTCGACGATCACCTCGATCCGACGATCAAGGTCGTCGCCGACGGCGGTCTTGAAGGCATCGCCGCCGTGCACGGCGCGTTGGCGCGCGGGATGGAGTGGCACGGGCAGTGCGACGGCACGCTCCGGCGGGTGAAGATCCGTTTCGAGAATAACACCGGTCCGTTGTCGTGGTTCGTGCGTCGTAACTATCCGCTGGCCGCCTTCCCGGTGCAGTCCGATCAAAACCTCGAACTGCCCGTCGGTGGCGAACTCGCGGTCGATCACACGCTCACTTTTCAATCTCCGCCATGAATCTCGACCGCCGCGCATTCCTGCAGAGTTTGGGCGTGGGCGCCGCCGGCACGCTCGCGCTGGGGGCCGGGGTGCGGGCGGCCGAAGCCGGCGGGCCCACAGCGCCGCCGACCTTGCCTGCCTTCGACGCGGCCGCACCCGCGGCCTATTGGCGCGCGGTCCGCGCGCATTTCCCACTGCGTGATGCGCCGCTCTATCTGAATTGCGGCGGACTCGGGCCGACGCCGCAGCCGGTGCTCGACGTGATGTTCAAGACGATGCTCCGCCTGCAGGAGCACTCGGAAACCGGCTACGCGCTGATCGAACCGGCGCGCGAGATCGTCGCGCGTTTCCTCGGCGCGCGCGCCGACGAAATCTGTTTCGTGCGCAACGCCACCGAGGCCAACTCGATCGTCGCCGCCGGCCTCGCGCTTCGCCCGGGCGACGAGGTGATTTTCGAGTCCCACGCGCATCCGGGCGGTTCGTTTACGTGGTTCAACCAGGCGAAGGAACGCGGTGTCGTGGTGAAGCTCTTCGATCCCGATCCCGCCGGTCCCGAGGCCAACCTCGCGCTGATCCGCGCGCTTATCACGCCGCGCACGAAGGTCATCCAGGTCAGCCATATCACCTGCACGACCGGCTTGGTATTCCCGGTGCAGGCGATCGCGGCGCTGGCACGCGAGCGGGGCGTGTGGTTTCACATCGACGGCGCGCAGGCCGTGGGGATGATCCCGGTGGACCTCGCGGCGATCGGCTGCGATTCCTACGCGGTCTGCGGGCACAAATGGCTCGGCGGACCGCACGAGTCCGGCGTGTTTTTTCTGCGTCGCGACCGGCTCGAGCAGGTCGCCGTGACGGGCATCGGCGCCCACTCGGGAGAGTTGCCGCACCTGCCGGGCCGGCTCGCCTACCGCGCCGAAACGGCCCGCCATGAATACGGCACGCGCAACGCCGCCACGATGGTCGCCCTCGCGGAGGCGGTGTGTTTTCAAGAACGCATCGGCGTCGCTCGGATCGCCGCCCACGGCCGCGCGCTTGCGACGCTGCTCCTTGAGGAACTGGCCAAGATCGACGGCATCACCGTCCTCACGCCGCGCCACGAGGAGCTCCGCGCCGCGATGACGACGATCACCCACGCGCGCGCCGACGGACAGAAATTTTTCACCTATCTCCTCAAGGCCCACGGTCTGCGCTGCCGGCCGGTGACCGAGCAGAAACTCGACGCCGTGCGCATCTCGACCCACGTCTTCAACTCCGTCGCCGATTGCGAACGGATCGTCGCGGCGGTGCGCGCCTCCGCCCGCGAACTCTGATCAACCCGATGCCCCGTTCGATTCCCACCGTCTCACGGCGCGGCGATCTCGGCGATCAGCTCGACCTCGACGGGCGCGCCCGCCGGCAACGACGAGACGCCGACGGAGGCGCGCGCGTGCCGGCCCTTTTCGCCGAACACCGCGACGAGCAGATCGGAGGCGCCGTTCACGACTTTCGGCTGCGCCGTGAAGTCGTCGGTGCAGTTCACAAATCCCGTCAGCTTTACGATGCGGGTGACGCGCGAGAGTTCGCCGACCTCGGCCTTCAGCGCCGCGATCAGTTGCACGGCGCACAAGCGCGCGGCTTCGGCCCCCTGCGCCTCGGTGAAGTCGCGGCCGACTTTGCCGGCGAGAAACTTTCCGTCGGCCCCGCGCGGGATCTGCCCGGCGAGAAACACGAGGTTGCCGCTCCGCACCGCCGGCACGTAGTTGGCGATCGGCGGGTTGGACGCCGGCAAAACCACACCGAGCGCCGCGAGGTTATCCTCGGGCGTCTTGGCCGGAGTCGCGGCGGACAGCGTCGCGGAGCAGGCGAGCAAGAGCAGGGCGGCGGCCAGAGCACGGAGAGGTTTCATGGCGTGAGCCGAATTTTTTTATGAGCAACCTTGCAACGAAATTCTCCGCCCTCCTCTGCGCGCTCGTGTGCGTCGCCGGAGCGCACGCGGCCGAAGTGAAACACGATCTCTACCTCTCGGTGCTCCTCAGCGGAGGAGGTCAGATCATGGGCGGTCGGCCGCCGGCCAAGAGCGGAATCTACCGCTCGACGGACCGCGCGACGGCCGAGCACGTCGGCTTCGGCCACATCCGCATCTACAACGTCGCGCCCGATCCGGCGAGCCCGGCCGGGATCTACATCGCGGCGCTCGACGGTGTGATCCATTCGCCCGACCGCGGCGCGACGTGGCGCATCCTCACGGGTTGGAACATGACCGAGGTCAAGGGCCTCGCCCTCGACCCGAACGCGCCCGACCACATCTACGCCGGCCTGCCCGACGGCATCGGCGTCTCGCGCGACCGGGGCAAGACGTGGGCGCGCATGAACGCCGGCATCCGCCGCAGCTTCACGCAGACGATCACCGTCGACCGCACGCAGGCGGGCCGCGTCCTCGCCGGCACCGAGCAAGGCATCTACCTCACCGAGGACGGCGCGCAGACGTGGCGCCTCGTGCTGCCCACGACCGAGGTGGCCTACGACGTGCGCCAGTCGCCGCACGATCCGAAGATTTTTTTCGCCGTGACCGCCACGAGCGGCGCGTTGTGGTCCGCCGATGCCGGCCGCGTCTGGCAAACCGTCGCCGGCATCCCGAAAGACCGCACGCTGCACAACGGCGTGTTCGATCCGCGCGACGCCAAGCGCCTCGCGCTCTGCGGGTGGGAGGCGGGCGTGCAGGTCTCCGAGGACGGCGGCCGCACGTGGACGGATCGCACCGCCGGGCTTCCGAGCCGCAAGATCTGGAGCATCGCGGCCGACCCGGATTTCCCCGGGCGACTCTATGCGTCGCCGTATCAGTCGGCGGTCTATGTATCGGATGATTTCGGTCGCGCTTGGAAACCCGCGTATTTCGAGAAAGCGACCGTGTTCAACTTCTCCTTCGTGCCCCGCCCATGAAACTCCGCCGCCCATTTTTAATTTTGCTCGCCTCCCTGTTGGCCGCCGCCGTCGGCCGCGCGCAACCGTCCTTCGCCGGACCGATGCCCGACCGCGCTCCGATCGCCGATGCCTCGCTGCGGCGCGCGGCCTACCTCGCGCGCGTGGATGAGGCGCTCGTCTGGCGCGCCGGCCTCGCGAAGCCCGACAATCCCGCCACCCTCGGCCTCGGCGAGATCGCGGCCAAACTCGCGCTGCGGCAGGACGCCGCCGCGTGCTCGGCACGGTTGATCGAGCTGATGAAGACGCCGACGGGCGACATGTTTTGGATGTTCCCCGTCACGATTATTTCCCACCTCGGGCGCGACCAACTCACGCCGGAGGCGAAGCAGGCGATCCGCGCGGCGTGGCGGAACTACATGCCGTTGCGCGGCGACACGGAGAACCACTGGGCGATGTATTACACGTCGCTCTACCTGATGGCGCAGTTGTGGCCCGGCGAGGGCGGCGACCGCTGGTTCAACGGCAAGAGTTCACAGGAGAATTTTAACGAGGCGCGCGACTACCTCGTCCACTGGATGGAAATCACGACGACCATCGGGCAGGGCGAATACGACTGCACGCACTACATCGGCGAGTATGCGATCCCGATGCTCATGCTCGCCTCGTGGTCGGCCGACCCGGCGATGCGCCAGCGTGGACACATGATGCTCGACTACGTCATGGCCGATTTCGCCGTCGATTCGCTCGACGGCATCTACATCGGCGCGCACGCGCGCACCGACGACCGGACCGTGTTGGAGAAATGGAACGCGCTCTCGTCGTTCTTCGGCTGGCTGATGCTCGGCAACACCGTCCCGCAGGCGGCCTACGGCGGCTGGGGCGTCTACTTCACCGCCGCCGCGCGCAACTACGAGTTGCCCGAGGTGATCTACCGCATCGGCACCGACCGCGCGGGGACCTACACCCACACCGAGCGCAAACGCACCCGCCATCGCTGGCGCTACAGCGACGAGCGCAACCCTCCCGTTTACAAGACCAGCTACGTCACGGCCGACTACGCCGTGGGCTCCGACCAAGGCGGTCAACTCCAGCCGATCCAGCAGCACTCCTGGGACGTGACCTGGTCCGTGCCCGACCCGCGCGGCGTCCACAACACCCTCTTCGCGAATCAGCCTTATTGGAGCGCGCGAGACCTGATGATGTATTTCACGGAGAAACCCGACTCGATGCCGGGCGACGTGACGTTCCAGGGCAAGCCGACCTACATCAGCGAGGAGAAACTCCTCGGCGGCTCGCCCTACGAGCAGATTTTCCAACAGGACGACGCCATCGTCTCGCTCACCGACGTGCCCGCCGGCGTCACCTTCCAACAGGTGAACGGCTTCTTCTCGAAGGACCTCGCGCTTATCGAGGAAGACGCCTCGGGCTGGATCTTCGCGCAGGGCGGCCGCGCCTACATCGCCTACCGCCCGCTCGCGCCCTACGAGTGGCGCCCGCTCGAGGTGGGCGGCAAACGCCTGCGTTCCCCGCACGGAAAAAACGGCACGATCATGCAGGTCGCCGCCGCCCGGGAGTTCAAGAGCTGGGATGACTTCAAGGCCGCCATCCGCGCGCTCCCGCTCACGATCCGTCTCGAGCCCACGCCCTCGGTCACGTTCACCACGCTGCGGGGCAAGACCCTCGTCTGCACCTTCGGCGCGCTCCCGAGCGTGAATGGCCGGACCGTCGATCGCGCGGCGTGGAAACTCTTCGCCGGGCCCTACCTCAACGCCGAGGTCGGCTCGGGCCTGCTCACGATGAACCACGGCCGCCTCGAGCGCGTGCTCGATTTCAACACCCTCACGATCACGGACCGCGTCAACCGATGAGCCTGCGCAAACCCTGGTCCGAACGTAGGGCGGACTTCAGTCCGCTCTCACGCGCGCTCCGGGGCGGACTGAAGTCCGCCCTACTCGGTCTCGTCGTCGCCGCTGCGTCGGCCGCGCCCGCTGCGCCTGCGCCGGATCCGGCGTATGATTTTTTCATCTGCGCGAAAATCAACCGCAACTACGTCATCGGTTCGAAGATCGTCACGACCAACGGCATCTTCCAACGCACCACCGCCGGCGACTGGCAACACCGCGGCTACAACGACACCGGTATCAGCGCGCTCGCCTTCGATCCGCGCGACCGGAACGTCATCTATACCACCGGCAACAACGGTCTCTGGCGTAGCCTCGACGGCGGTAAGTCGTGGCGCATCTGTAACGACTGGACGATGACCGAGGCCCGCGACGTCGCCGTCGATCCGCACGCGCCCGACCACGTTTACCTCGCTTTGCCCGACGGCCTCGCCGCTTCCACCGACCGCGCGCAGACGCTCGTGCGCCGCGAAAACGGCCTGCCCGCCCGAGGCAAATACACCCAGGTGGTGCAGGTTGACCGCACCCGGGTCGGCCGCGTCCTGCTCGGCTGTGAACGCGGAGTCTATCTTACCGAAAACGGCGCCGAGCTCTGGCGCCGGGTTCTGCCGACGATGGAAATGGTCCTCGATCTCCAGCAGTCGCCCCACGACCCGCAGGTGTGGCTGGCGGTCACCCAAAGCGTCGGTGCCTGGCGCTCCGGCGATGGAGGAGTGACTTGGTCCCAACTCCCGGGCGTTCCGCTCACGCACCCGCTCTACAACGTCACCTTCGACATCACCGATCCGAAGCGCCTCGCCATCGGTAGCTGGGGCCTCGGCGCGCTGACCAGCGAAGACG
>JBDNFZ010000135.1:0-4136 GCA_041689555.1 Opitutaceae bacterium
CCGCTGAGGGCGGCGAGGAGCGTGCTCTTGCCGGAGCCAGAGGGACCGGTGCAGAGGGTGAGTTCGCCTGGAAAGATTTCCACGGAGAGATTGCGCAACACCTCGATGCGGGCGGCGCCGGCGCCGTAACTTTTGTGGAGGACCGTAGCGGAGAGGGTGGGAGCGACGGACATGGAGGAAATGAATCAGCGCAGGAGCGTGGCGGGCTCGGATTGCGCTAGGGCGCGGAGGGCGAGGACACCGGACGCGAGGGCGATGGTGAAGATGAAGCCGGCGGTGCCGGCGTAGGCCCACCCGGGAGCGGTGACGAGGACGTGAAAGACGGCGGCGAGTCGCACGATGCCCAATGCGATGAGCACGGTCAGGACGACGCCGATGACGCCGACCCAAGCGGATTGCTCGAGGACGACGAGACGGAGGGACCGGAGCGAGATGCCGAGGGCGCGCAGGGTGGCGTATTCGCGGAGCGAGGCGAAGACGACGGCTTTGAGCGTCTGGCTCGTGATGATGACGCCGATGCCGAGCGCGATGCCGCTGGAGAAGAGAAAACCGAGGCCGAGGCCGGTCTCGAGGAGCGAGTAGCGTTGCGACATCGCGGAGAACTCGGCGGCGGTCCAGACGGAGTAGGGACGATTGAGGCCGCGCGGGGCGAGTTCGGTGCGCACGCGGGCGGCGGCGGTGGGATCGCGGAGCTTGATAAGGAAGTAGCCGACTTGGTCTGGCGGGGCGTTGGCGTCGAGGCGGCGGGCCGTGGTGAGTGACGTGGCGAGGTTGGCGGAACCGATGGCGTTGAGGCCGCGGGTGAGGCCGACAACTTTCATGCGGCGGCCGTTGACCTCGAGGATGGTGCCGAGGCGGGCGGCGAGATTAGTGGCGCTGGAGAGATCGACGAGGAGGGTGTCGGGCTCGTCTAGGGCACGGCGTTGCGCGGGGGTGACGACGCGGCCAAGGGCGATGGCGCCGGCGCGAGTGTCGATGCCGATGACGGCCGCGATGGCGGCCGAGCCATCGGGACGGCGGACGTCGCCAACGCTCCAGTTTAACTCCTCGACGCTGGCGACTTCGGGATGACTGCGCAGGAAGACCTCGTTGCGGGTGGAGAGGGGCCGCCCGAGATCGACGCTGCGGGTATCGGGGTAGCCGACCCAGAGATCGGCGCGTGAAGTGTCGATGTAAACGGCGATGGTGCGGAAGATCCCGAGCAAGAGCGCGAGTTGCATGAGCACGAGCAGGCCGGCGCAGCCGACCGCCAAGATCGCGGGAAGAAACCTCCGCCATTCCCGGACGAGCGTGATGCGGGCGAGAGAAATCATAGCGGAGGTGGGGCGCAGACGTGGCGGCGCGCTCAGAAAGATCGGGAGACGCCGAGCGAAAAGTAGGCGGCGGTGCCTTCGGACTTCAGTTTGAAGTTCCGTTGGTGGTAGTCGTATTGGCGGGCGAGGACGGAGCCGACTTTGGTGACGAGGCTAAATACGGGGGTGATCTTCCAGGTGGCGGCGAGGCCGAGGCGCACGTCGAAGTATTCCAGCGTGGTGCGGTCGAGGGCGGGCTTAGTAGTGGAGACGGGTAGCGGATCCTTCCCGACATAGTAGGTGCCGAAGACGCCTTCGCCGACGAGTCCGAGACTGAGGGCTTCGGAGAATTTGTAGGTGACGCCGGTGGTGGGATAGCCGAAGGCGATGCTCCACTTGGGCGTGGCCTGCCACGCAAGCCCGACGGCGGGGCCGAAGCGATTAAGCCCGTGTGCGAGCGAGGAATAGCCGCCGCCGAGGGCGAGTTGTAGAGTTGGGTTTACGTTGTAGAGGCCGAGGGCGAAGACATCGACGCCGAAGCCTTTTTTAGAAAAGCCGGACGATCCGGCGGTGTGATAGCCGGTGCTGGTGCCGACGAGGGCGGACCACTCGGCGGTGAGTTTTTGATTGTAGCCGAGGTCGAGGGTGAGGCTCTGCAGGCGCTCGGGGAGCGGCACGAGGCGCGCGCCGGGCTTCAGATCGAGGCTGGTGCGCCGGTAGCCGATACCGACGTCGAAGCCTGAGTCCGGGCTGAGCGCGATGGACTGGCTGAGATTGAGGGCGAACTCGTCGGAACAAACTTCGCCGTAGCCGGCGGAGCCGGACTTAAGTTTGGTTTTGCCGGCGGCACTGCTGCTGACGTTTAAGGTGAGGCCGATGCCCTCCGCGTTGGGCGGGCTGACGTGAGTTTGGGCCCGCGCGAGCGGGACGATGAGAGCGGCGCACGAGGCGACGATGAGGGCGCGCGTGGAGCGCGGATAGAAGTAGGTGGTTTTCATGCGAGGGCGAAGAAGAGGGGAAAAACGGCGGGGCACAGCCGGGGGACAACGAGCGGTCGTTTCGCGGGATGAATTGCACCCGGGGTCGATCCAGCGGATTGCCAGAGATGGCCAAACCGCCCAACGGTAGGTCTTTTTCCGATGAATCCTTCCGTCGTCACGTTTCACTACACGCTCCGCGATCCTTCCGGCCGCGTGCTCGACACCTCTGTCGGCGCCGCGCCCGTCACCTACCTCGAGGGCGCGGGGCAGATCATCGACGGGCTCGATGAACAATTGCGCGGTGCGGCCGCCGGACTGAAGACCCGCATCCAAGTCCCCGCCGCCCGGGCCTACGGTGAACGCGACGCGGCGCAGGTGCAGCCCGTTAAGCGCAGCCAGTTGCCGGTCGAGGGCGAGCTCGCGATCGGCGACCAGTTCAAGACCGGCGACGACCAGGCGGCCCCGGTCGTCACGGTGATTTCCATCGACGGCGACGAGGTATGGCTCGATGCGAATCATCCGCTGGCCGGCGTGGACTTGGCGTTCGATGTCGAGATTCTCGCCACCCGCGCGGCCACTCCGGAGGAACTGCGCCACGGTCACGCGCACGGGCCGGACGGCGCCTGCGGCGGCTGAATCGCGCGCGGCTCTCGCCTGCCGCCGCGCTCGCGGCGATGCTCGGCCACGACCGCGCGCTCGGTAGCGAACTCCCCGTCGGCGGGCGACTGCACCATCCCGCGAAGGCGAAGCGCGTCGTGCAATTCTTCATGGCCGGCGCCGCCAACCACATCGATCTCTTCGATTTCAAACCCGAGCTGATCCAAGCGCCACGGCCGGCCCAGCGATTTCGGCGAGCCCGTCGAGGCGTTTCAAAACGGACTCGGGCCGTGTCTGCGCCCGCTCTGGGATTTCCATCCTTACGGCCAGTCGGGGAAACTGCTGAGCGACGTCGTCACGCCCCTCGGGGTGGTCGTCGACGATCTGGCGTTCGTGCACAACATGGTCGGCAAATCCGGCGTGCACAGTGCGGCCACGCTGCTGCAGACGACGGGTTTTCAGCTTCCGGGATTTCCCGGCGCGGGCTGCTGGGCGAGCTAAGGTCTCGGTTCGCTCAACGACAATCTGTCCGCGTTTGTCGTCCTGCCCGATCACCGCGGGTTTCCGTCGAACGGCGTGAAAAATTGGGACGCCGCGTTTCTGCCGTCCCAGCGCAGCGGCACGATCGTCTTCCCGGGCACATCCACGCCCATCGCCGATCTGTTTCCGCACGCCTTCGGCAAATTTGTTTCGTCCGCCGGCGAAGCCGAGGCGCATCGCCTGATGGCGCGGTTGAACCGGGACCACGCGGCCACCCGCGGCGACGACCAACGCCTCGACGCGCGCATCCGCAGCCACGAACTCGCCGCGCGCATGCAGCTCGCCGCGCCCGAGGCGCTCGACCTCAAGGCCGAGCCCGAGCACGTGCTCAAGCTCTACGGTCTCGACCGCGGTCCGCAGACGTGGCCGAAGGAAATCAGCGCCGACGAGGAGGCGTTTCACTTTTCCCAAAAGTGCCTCGCCACCCGGCGTCTTCTCGAGCGCGGCGTGCGTTTCGTGCAGGTCTGGAGCGGCAACGATAACACCTTCCCGCGCCGCAATTGGGATTCCCACGAGGAAGTGCTCCGCGATCACGGCCCGCTCGCCCTCGGTATGGCGCGCGGGGCGGCGGCGTTCATCCAGGATCTCAAGCAGCGCGGTTTGCTCGAGGATACGTTGATTCTCCGGACCACGGAGTTCGGCCGCATGCCCTCGTCGCAGGGCGGCAAAGGCCGCGACCACAATGCCTTCGTGTTTACGAACTGGCTCTGCGGCGGGGGCATTCGCG
>JBDNFZ010000136.1:0-6276 GCA_041689555.1 Opitutaceae bacterium
ATTTACGCCGTGTATGCGTTCAGCGAGGAAATCCTCGGCGTCGATCCGTGGTGGTTCTGGACGGACCAAGAGCCCTCCTTCCGCGCGAGCATCGCCGTGCGCGCCGACTATAATCTACCCGTCGTGGCGCCGACGTTTAAACATCGCGGTTGGTTCATCAACGACGAGGACCTGCTCAACGGCTTCAGTCCCGATCCGCTCGGCGAGAACGCCTTCTCCAACGATATGCTGGACCGCATCTGCGAGACGTTGCTTCGTCTGCGCGGCAATATGCTCGTGCCCGCGACGTTCCCGTTTCCCGACGAGCGTTGCCACGATCTGACCTCGCGGCGCGGTCTCATCATCGCGCAGCACCACATCCTCGTGATGGGGCTCAACACGTATCAGTGGCCTAAAGACGTCCCGTTTTCGTTCTCCCGCCATCCCGATATCGTGGAGCGCTACTGGCAGACGTGCGTCGATAAGCTCAAGGACAAAGAGGTCGTTTGGAGCGTCGGCTATCGCGGTAAATTCGACCGCCCGTTCTGGGTCGACGAACCCGAGATCGCCACCCCGCAGGCGCGCGGCGAGGTCATCTCGCGCGCGATCGCGAAGCAGGTTGAAATCATCCGCCGCGCCCAACCCGACGCCGCCATCATCGCCAATATGTGGGACGAGGGCGCCAAGCTCTACCGGCAGGGCGTGATCACGCTGCCGCCCGGTGTCGCGCTCGTGTGGCCCGACGACGGCACCGGCCTCATGCGCGAGAACGGCCAGAACCAGTCGCTCGGTCCGCCGCTCTTCAAAGACGCCTCGATGCGCAACAGCCTCACCGGCGCGATCCCGTCCAACTTGAGCGGACTCGCCGAGGCCGAGCCGCCGCTTCAAGACCGCCGCGAGCCCCGGCCCGGCCAGGGCATCTACTATCACACCGCGATGATGCGCTGGTGGTTCAATCAACTCACCGAGATGGTCCCGCCCGCGCGCATCTACCAAGAGCTGGGCCGCTTCATCCGCGCCGGGGCCACGGAATATTTTCTGCTCAACTTGAGCGACGTCCGCCCCGTGCCGCTCGGCACCGATTGCGCGATGAAACTCGCGTGGGACGCCACGCCCTACCTCGACCGCACGGATGCGGAGAACCAGGCGGCCTTCCTCGTCGACTGGTGTCGCCGCGAGTATGGCGCGGCCCTCGCGCCCCGAATCGCCGCGCTATACGAAAAGTATTTCGACGTGCCGAGTCACCGCACGGAAGTGCGACAGAGCGATCACGCGCCGCACAGTTATCTGCGTTATCTGGCGAGCGACATGTTCCCTGTCGTCCTCGCGGGTCAGCCGTTGTCGGCGGACTTGAGCGCCGAGTTGTCGACCCGCCTCGAGGGTTGCCGCGCCAACATCACGGCTCTCGCCGCCTTGCTCGCCCAGGCGAGCGCGTTTGCGCCGAGCCTGCCGCCCGAGCGTCGCGGATTTTTCCAATCGCACCTGTTGACCGCGCTCGGAATCCATCTGCACGGGCACGAGATGCTCGCCGCCTATGGCGAGGCGCTGCTCGGACTGCAACGGCATGACCGTCCCGGCGCACTCGCGAATCTCGCGCGGGCGCTCGCGTCGATCGAGGGGATCTTTGCGGCGTTGCGCCTCGCGGAGCAGGGCAAGTGGGCCTGCTGGTATATCGGCGAGGCGTTTGTGAGCCTCGATTTCAGTCGTGATCTGATTCGCCTCCACACGGCCCTCGTCCGCGGCGAAGCGCCGCCGCCGATCCGCCCGCGCCGCTACTACCCGGAAGTCTACGCCTATCAAAACGCGTTCAAGGCGAACTATCCGTTGATGTATCCGTCGTCGTCGGCGCGCGCCCGCCCCGCAGCGTAATCGCACGCCCCCCGACCACGCCGCCCATGCCAACCTTCATCCACGAAGACTTCCTGCTCCAGTCGCCCGAGGCCCGCGAACTCTACCATCGCTACGCGGCGGCCGAGCCGATTTTCGACTACCACTGCCATCTCCCGCAGCGGCAGATCGCGGAGAACCACGGCTTCGCCGACCTCAGCGAGATTTGGCTCGGCGGCGACCACTACAAGTGGCGCGCGATGCGCGCCAACGGGGTGGACGAGCGTTTTTGCATGGGCGACGCCGTCCCGCGCGCGAAGCACGACGCGTGGTGCGCGACCGTGCCGCACACGTTGGGCAACCCGCTTTATCACTGGTCGCACCTCGAGCTGAAGCGCTACTACGGCCTCGACGTCATTATCAACCCCGCGAGCGCCGACGCCATCTGGCGCGAGGCCAACGCCCGGCTCGCCGGCTTGCGCGTGCATGACTTTCTCAGGCTGAGTCGCGTCGCGGTGGTCTGCACCACCGACGATCCCGCCGAGTCCCTCGCGGATCACGCCCGCATCGCGCAACTCGGGCTCGCGACGCGCGTGTATCCCACCTTCCGCCCCGACAAAGCGCTGGGCGTGGACGACCCCGTGGCCTACGCGGCTTGGCTCGAAAAACTCGGAGCCGCCGCGCGCTGCCCGGTGCTGACCTTCGACGATCTGCTCACCGCGCTGAAGCGCCGCCACGACGATTTCCACGCCGCCGGATCGCGCCTCTCCGATCACGGCCTCGAGCAAGCGCTGGCCGAGCCATGTTCCCACGCCGAGGCCGCCGCGATTTTTAATGCCGCCCGCGCCGGCCGGGCCGCCACGCCCGCCGAGTGGGCGCAGTTCGGCTCCTATCTCATGCTTGAGTTTGGGCGCTGGGACGCGGCCAAGGGGTGGACCAAGCAGCTCCACCTCGGCGCTCTCCGGAGCGCCAATACGCGACTCCTCAAAGCCGTGGGCCGCGACTGCGGTTTCGACAGCATCGGGGATTTTCCGCAGGCGCGCGCGCTGGCCCGCTACCTCGATGCGCTGGATCGCACGGGCGAATTGCCGCGCATGGTGCTCTACAATCTCAACCCTGCGGACAATTACGTCTTCGCGACGATGATCGGGAATTTCAACGACGGCTCGATCCCGGGGAAGATCCAGTTCGGTTCCGGCTGGTGGTTTCTCGACCAGAAGGAAGCGATGGAGTGGCAGCTCACCGCGCTCGCCAACCTCGGCCTGCTCAGCCGTTTCGTCGGGATGCTCACGGATTCGCGCAGCTTCCTCAGCTACACGCGCCACGAATATTTCCGCCGCGTGCTCTGCAATCTGCTGGGCGCCCAGATGACGCGCGGCGAGATTCCGCACGATCTGGATCTCGTCGGCGGGATGGTGCGCAACATCTGTTTCGCGAACGCCCGCGATTATTTCCGGCTCGATCTCGATCCAAGTTTCCAGCCCGCGGTCACGGTCACTTCGACTCGACCGTGATGAACGAGATCAGTTCGTCGAGTTGCAGTTCTGTGTAGTGTAGTGGAGTGGCCGCGCGCGGCGGAAAGCCGGGCGCGGTGCCGGTGTAGCGGCGAGCGCGCCTAGCGCCGGACGGTCACGACGCTGGAGTGGGCATACTGGATGCCGAAGGTCGGGTGGACGTGCAGATCGAAGGTCACGGCCGCGACCTTCGGCTGGGCGGCGAGGAGCTTTTTAGCGAGGGTGCGGTTGAAGACCTCCCAGTAGTCTTTCTCGTTGGGATAGGTCTTCATCCACTCGACGAGTTGGCGGTAAACCGCCTCGAAGTCGGGGTATTCCTTCGGGCCGATATCGGCGGCGTAATCGAGGCGCACCTTGAGGTCGATGACATGGGGTCCTTGGTGATCGACGGGGTGTTTTTCGATGGTGAAGAGCAGGGCGTCCTGGGTCACGGTCTCGCCGCGGACGGCGGACGGGACAGCGAAGGCGAGAGCGAGCAGAGCGAGGGTGAGGAGCGAGCGGAGTGGCATGGGCGGCGAGTTGATCTTTTGACGGAAAACAGAGCCGAGCGGCGGGTCAAGGCGCGAGGGGGAGATAGGTTGGTTTCGACCGGTCGATGGGGAAAGCGGGGCTGATGAGCGTAGATTCTGCAGAATGATGGCCGCGAGAAGGCACGAAAATCGCAAAAACCAGAGGAGCGGGCCGAAGAACGGGAGTCGGTAGGCGCTTCATCCCGCAAGTAAAGGACGCGCGGAAGGGTTTTCAGCAAAAGTGACCGCAGGATTCTTCGAATCTTTCGCATGCAATCGCGGAATACAGGATGAGCGCGGGCGGGGGATGAGTCGCGGGGTAAACCCGCTCCCACAGTTTAGGAGAATCGGAGTCACTTGCCGGTGCGGCGTGCCGACGAGCGGGCCTGCGGTAATACATGCGCATTCGGGTCAATGCGCGCCACCATGGATGGATCGCTTGCCCGTTAAACCAGCCGAGCACGACGCGGGGCATGAGGAAATGGCTCGGGGGGGGCGGGGCATTTCAGGAGGCGGTGAGCTTCTTCGCTTCGTCCATGAGCGGGTGCTCAAAGGCGCTGGCGTAGGCGTCGAGGGTATCCGCTTTGAGCCGGAGTTTGCGGCCGACGGCGCGCCAAGGTTTCACGGCGGCGCAGACTTCGCTGAGGATGGTTTTGGCTTCTTTGGGTTTGAGGCCGAAGCGCGGGGCCGCTTCCAGGGCGGTGGCGATGGAGGACTCGGCTTGGGTTTCCGTGATGGCGGTTTTGCTCGTCTGCGCGCGGTCGATCTCGGGCACGGGGTTCAGGTCGTAGGCGGGCGAGAGCGCCCAGCGTCCGGGGGCGAGCATGAGCAGGCCGTGGTTGCGGAGGTGGTCGTCGTAGTTGCTGGCGAGCAGGGAAAATATCAGGCGTCGCCAGAGTTCCCGCAGGTCGCCCGGCACGTCGTGCCCGAACTGGCGGATGCCGTCGGCGAGGAGGGTATAGGCTCCGGGCTCGCCCGGCGGCAGGCCGAGGAGGGTCGCGGCGGAGATGAACGGGATGCGCCGGGCACCGTCGCGGTCGAAGCGCGTGATGAGGGAGACGTGGCGCGCGCCGAGGGGCACGAGGCGGTGGGCGGCGGTGCAGATGCCGGCGGCATGCGCGAGCGTGAGCGCGAGGATTTCTCCGGCGGCGATGTCGCGGGTGTCGTCGGGTCGCGGGAATTTCGCGATGCCGAGGTTGCCGTCGGCGAAGGCCACGGCGGACTTGGGGCGCGCGCCGCCGAGGGGAGAACCCGCGCCGAGCAGGAAGCGCAGATCCTGCGCGGTCTCGGTGGCGCGATGAATCGCATCGGCGGCGCGGACGAGCGCGGCGAGTTGCAGAACGGGTGGGAGCCGGCCGGTGTGGGCGGCGAGGAAGGGGCCGTCGTCGCCGTCGGCGCGGAAGCGCAGGGCGCCGATGCGGGAGAAATCGTCGAGGGCGAGGACGTAGTCGAGGTCGCGGTAGGGTTTTTGACCGAAGACTTTTTTGCGGACGGCACGCTCGACGAGGACGCGGCCCCAGCGATCGGGGCCGCAGTCCGAGAGCGCGCCGAAGAGCCGTGCGCCATGATGCGCGCCGACCTGCAAGGGCAGGGCGGTCGGGTCGATGGCGAAGGCCCCGTCGCGGGCGAGCCAGGCGCGGTCATACTCGAAGGAGACGGTGGCGCCCTGCGGTGCGGGATAGGCGCGACCGACGAGGCGGGTCTGTCCCGCCCAGTCGATGTGGATCTCGGTGCTCATGGGCGCGGGCGCCGGATGCGTTGCGGGAGGCGGCGTTCGTCTAGGGCGAGGGCGAGGGAGTCGCTGGCGGGGGCGGCGAGATCGGCCAGGCGATCGTGCAGTTGGAGGATGTAGGCGGCGGTGGCGAGCGTGCCGATGGCGACGGTGGCGTCGCCGCGCTCGAGACGCCAGAGGGTGTTGCGACTCACGAAAAGGCGCGCGGCCATATCGGCGGTGGCGATGCCGCGCTTGCGCCGGGCCAGCGCGAGGTCGCGCCCGAGTTTGCCGAGGGCGTTGAGCGCGGGAAGGGGCAGGGTAGGCGCGGCGACAAGCATGGCCCAATGTCGTGTAAAGATGACGATAAGTCAATCAATGTGTGGTATAAAAGACGCTAGCGACGCGCCTGGGCTTTCGGCCACATGGGCGGGACGCGCAAGCCGATCACCAGGTCACAGCCGGGGCTTTAATTTTTTTTGTGACCTACAATTGGCCGCGCTCGTTGGAGACGCCGACAACCGACCGGCGGTCGGTTCTACAGCCGGATGAGTCGCGGGGTGGGGAATTCTGACTAAGTTGTTAAATTCTCTCGGAGAGAAAACGACGGTTATTTAAACTTGAGGCGTGAACGGCCGGATCGGGGTATGTTAAGAATTTTTTCCAGGTGGTTTTTAAGTTTTTATGCCGGTTAACTGAGCGCAATGAGTCGCCGGTGCTGCAATCTTGGATTGGA
>JBDNFZ010000137.1:0-2011 GCA_041689555.1 Opitutaceae bacterium
GAGAAAGACTATGAGTTCTTTCTGAGCAACCGGGTCGGCGCGTGGAAGGTTTGGGTGCTGGACGACGCGGGCGCGCCCGAGGGCGAACCGGCGGGGTTTCTGGTGGCGAGCCACGATCCGGCGTGCGTGATGCTCGGGCCCGGCGTCGCGCGGGACGAGGCGGCGGCGACGGCGTTGATTTGGACGGCGCTCGACGCGTTGCGCGGGCAGGCCCCGGTGGTGCTCGCGCCATGCGCCGAGGCGGGGCTGGTGCGGACGCTCTACGGTTGGGGCGCGCGCAACGTCGAGCTGCACGTGGCCTCGGCGTTGGGCGCGGTGCCGCCGACGCGCGGCATCGGCTTTCCCACGTTTTTGCCCGAGAGCGCGTGACGAAATCGCGGAGTGTCGTCCGGCCCGGCTTTCTGGTTCGACCGTTTTGTAGGGGCGTCGCTTGACGACGCCCGCGGGCGTCCACGAGGGACGCCCCTACCCAAACCGGAAAACCGTGTGTCGCGCGGTGACATATCGGTTTCGGTCTTGAAGGCGCGGCGGGGCGCGGGGCATCTTCGGTTTGCGATCGCCGGTTTTCTCCGCCGACGTTTGTCCTCCCCTTTACCACCCCATGGCTCCCACCCAAGCGTCTGCGGCTGCGTCCGAATCCGAAGTGCAACCGGCGCCGACGTCGTTGCGCGGCCTGCTCAAGCAACTCGGGCCCGGGCTCATCATCACGGCGATCATCGTGGGTTCGGGGGAATTGATCGTGACGCCGAAGCTGGGGTCGGAGGTCGGGTTTCGCCTGCTGTGGTTCATTATCCTCGGGTGCTTGGTGAAGGTTTTCGTGCAGATCGAATTGGGGCGTTACACGATCACGCGGGGGCAGACGACGTTGGCGGCGTTGAACACGTTGCCCGGGCCGCGACTGGTGGTGTCGTGGATGTTGTGGCTCTGGCTCGCGATGTTCATCTGCCTCGTTCCGCAGGTGGCGGGGATGGTGGGCGGGGTCGCGACGGCACTGAGGCTGGGCGGGGTGCCGGTGCCCCTGGCCTGGACGGCGATACTGATCGGGGCGAGCTGCGCGGTGTTGCTGATCGCGGGGCGCTACCGGATGGTCGAGGCGATCTCGATGCTGCTGGTGGGCGCGTTTGTGCTCACGACGCTGGTGGCGGTGGGCGCGTTGCAATTCACGCCGTATGCGGTGACGGGGGCGCAGCTCGCGGACGGGATGTCGTTCCACCTGCCGGCGGATCTGGCGACGGCGTTCGGCGCGTTCGGGGTCATCGGCGTGGGGGCCTCGGAGTTGATTTTCTATCCGTATTGGTGCCTGGAAAAAGGTTACGCGCGGAAGATCGGGGCCGACGACGGCAGTGCGGCGTGGCGGGCGCGGGCGGCGGCGTGGCTGCGGGTGATGCGGATCGACGCGTGGATGTCGTTTGCGCTCTACACGACGACAACGGTGGCGTTCTACCTGCTCGGCGCGGCGATCCTGCACGCGAAGAAGCTGACGGTCGGCAACGACAACATGATCGAGACGCTGTCGTTCATGTATCGCGATGCCTTCGGCGAGTGGAGCCTGTGGGTTTTCGTAATCGGAGCGATCGCCGTGCTCTACTCGACGATCTTCGGGGCGACGGCGTCCAACGCGCGGCTGTGGGTCGATGCGCTGGGCTTGTTTCGCGTGAAGCGCTACCGCGACGAGGCGGAGCGGACGCTCTGGCTGAAGTTTGGCTGTGTGCTGCTCCCGGTGGCGTTTGTCAGCGTGTATCTGATCGTGGGCAACCCGGTGAAGCTGGTTTTTTGGGGCGCGATCGCGCAGGGGCTGATGCTGCCGTTCCTCGCGGGGGCGGCGCTGTATTTCCACCATACGAGCGCCCACCGCGAACTCCGGGCGGGGCCGATCTCGGTGGCGAGCCTGTGGATCGCGGCAAGCCTGATGACCGCGCTCGGCGGGTATCAGGTGCTCACCGGAATCCGCAGCTGGATCGGCTGAGGGGGAAGGCCGGGAGTTGAGAGCCGGGAGCTGAGAGCTGAGAGC
>JBDNFZ010000138.1:0-2391 GCA_041689555.1 Opitutaceae bacterium
ACGAAGCGAAGAAGGAAACGGCGACGGATCATGGACGAGAGACGGATGAAATGGGGAAAGGCTAGCCACGGACGCGGCGGGCGTTGTGGCGAAGCACACCGGGGATACGGAACGGCAGTTGGCTGAAAAGACGGAGGTGCAACCAGATCATGCGAACGTTGTCGCGGACGTAGTGAAAATGCGAAACGCCGCCTTCATTTTTAGAAAGATAGCGGCAAGTGGCCGGGATGTTTTGCACAGGTGTGCCCGCCCAGACCATTCGGACAGCGACCTCGGGATCGAAATCGTAGCGGCGAGCTCCGCCGGTGCTGTGGAACGCGCTCACCAGCGCCGCCAGCGGATAGACGCGGAATCCGAAGAGAGGGTCGGCGACGACGCGGCCGAGGGTGGCGAAGTGAACCAAACCGATGCTGAGCTTACGCCCGTAGAGGCGCACGGCCGGTGCTTCGGGACCGAAGATAGGCTGGCCGATGATGAGTGCAGCGGGAATCGAAACTGAGGCGACCATGAAGTCCGCAATACGGTCCTCGGGGTGCTGTCCGTCAGCGTCGAGGACGAGGGCGTGCGTAAAACCGGCGGCGAGGGCTGCGGTGGAGCCGGTGAGGACGGCGGCGCCTTTGCCACCGTTGACGGGCCGGACGATGACGTGGAGATGCGGCGTGGTGGCGGCGAGGGTTTGTATCTCGGCGGTGGAGCCGTCGGTGCTGCCATCGGTGATGACCCAGACGGGAGCCCAGTGTGAGAGGGCAGCGCGCGCGGTGGCGAGCAGGCGCGGGCCGGGGTTGTAGCTCGGAATGAGCACGAGGTGCGTGGTCGACGGCGTCATGTCAGGACCGTAAGGAGACGCTGTTCGACGACCGCGGTGAGTTCGCGCGCGGAACGGGCCGGTTCGTAGTCCCAGCGTTGATCGAGGGTGAACTCGACGAAGGCGGGCAGTTTGGCGGGCGGACGCCACCACGAGCGGCCCTTGCGGGCGAGGTCGGGGGAAGCGCGGACGACGACAAGTTGCACGGGTGCGCGAGCGCGGGCGGCGACGAGGGCAAAGCCGGAGTTGAACGAGCCCAGCCTTTTGCCGGCGGCGGTGCGGGTGCCCTCGGGAAAAACAAGCAACGAGCGGCCGACAGCGACGCGGTCGGCGACGTCGTGGATGAGATCGACGCCAAACTCGCCGGAGACATAACCAGCCATGAGTGCGGCGGGGCCGATGGCGGGATTGCGCATGAGCGCGGGTTTGAAAATACAGATCGTCGAAGGGAGACGCGCGAGGAGGAAGGTGGCGTCGACGAGCGTGGGATGGTTGGCGATAATGACCGTGCCGGCGGGGATCGGACGATCAAAGCCGATAAAATCGACGGCGACGACGCCGGTGACGTGCTGCCAGCGGACCCAGAAATCGAAGAGCACGCGAATGACGTTGCGTGTGGCGGCGCCGTAGCGCTCGCGATGAGGGAGCAGCAGAAGCGGCGCGCACACGATATTGAGCGCGATACCGACAATGCTGAAGACAAGCCACGAAAGCCAGTAGATGACCACGAGGTAGGCGCGTTTGAGGCGGCGGATCATGGGACGACGGGCGGGTTGAGCGGCGTGAAGTTAAACCACAGGTAAGGCTGCGCGCGGAGCAAGGTCTCAAGCTGGCGAAGGAAATCCTGAAAATGCCCGCGGGCGCGCGCGAGCGACACGGCGCGAGACTCACCGGCGATGGGGTGGAAAACGGGTGAGCTATGGAGCACCGATTCTCCGGGTGCGCCGGGAACGCCGACGGAGAGCAGCACGGGTTTCTGGAAAATCAGCGCGAGGTGATAGATCGTGAACGGGAAAAGCCGACGCGCGCCGAGGAAATCAAACGGCTCGGAGCGCGAGCTGTAATCGGCGCGGTCGCACTGCATGGCGACGGCGGCGCCCTCGGTGTTGGCGATAGCCCCTTTGAGGGCGAAGATCATCTCGGAAGGATCGTTGACCCAGACGAAGCGGACCCATCGGCCGAAGAGTGTGCCGAGTTTTTCGGTATCGTGGGAATTGGCGACGCGGAGACGGACGAGGTAGACTTTGCGGCGCTCGTAGCCGCCGAGAAGGAAGCCGAGGAGATCGGAATCGCCGACGTGAAACGTGCCGAGGAGCGCAACTTCATCGGTGCGCAGCCAAGAAGCGAAGTCGGTGGCGCCGGGCGCGTTGACGCCGCGGTGGGCGCGGCCGTTGGCGACGCGGAGCTTGAGCATGAGCATCTCTTCGCAGGCGAAAAAATGACGGAAGACGTCGAGCAGCGCGGGCGGGCGCGGGAGAACGGCGGCGAGGTAAGCGCGCGAATACCTGCGCTGAGCGGGCATTCCGCAGATCGCGACCGCGGTGCCGAAGGCACGGAGCGGATAAAAGATGAACTCGGGCAGCACG
>JBDNFZ010000139.1:0-3106 GCA_041689555.1 Opitutaceae bacterium
GACGAGGCCGCCGAGGGTGCGGTCGCCGATGGAGATGAGGAACGTCTTGTCGGCGACGGCGGGGTGCGCGAGCACGCGGTGGACGACGTCGAGGAGGGAGAGTTCGCCGAGATCAAGGGGCTTGCGGGGGCGGGTGAGCGTGACGTCGGTGCGCGCCATGCGCGGCGGTTTGCCGAGGAGAACGTCGAGCGGGAGGTCGACGGGCGTGTTCTTGAAATGGGCATCCTCGAGAACGAGTTTGGTTTCCCCGGTGGCTTCGCCGACGACGGCAAAGGGGCAGCGCTCGCGTTCGCAGAGGGCGCGGAAGGTCGCGAGGCGCGCTGCGGGGACGGCCATGACGTAGCGTTCCTGCGACTCGTTGCACCAGATTTCCAGCGGGGTCATGCCGGGCTCGGCGTTGGGGACGGCGCGGAGTTGGAAGCGTCCGCCGCGGCCGCCGTCGTTGACGAGTTCGGGCAGGGCGTTGGAGATGCCGCCGGCGCCGACGTCGTGGATGAAGGAAACGGGATTCTCCGCGCCGAGGGCGCAGCAACCGTCGATGACCTCCTGGCAGCGGCGCTGCATCTCGGCGTTGTCGCGTTGGACGCTGGCGAAATCGAGGTCGGCGTGAGCGGAGCCGCCCGCCAGGGAGCTGGCCGCGCCGCCGCCGAGACCGATGAGCATCGCGGGTCCGCCGAGGACGACGAGGTGATCGCCGGGATTGATGGCGGCCTTGGCGACGTGCTCGGCGCGGATGTTGCCGAGGCCGCCGGCGAGCATGATGGGTTTGTGATAGCCGCGCAGTTCCGTGCCGCGCGCGTTGGGGACCTCCTGCTCGAATGAGCGGAAGTAGCCGGCGAGGGCGGGGCGGCCGAACTCGTTGTTGAAGGCGGCGGCGCCGAGCGGGCCGTCGAGCATGATGTCGAGAGCGGAGGCGACGCGGGCGGGTTTGCCGTGGTCGTGTTCCCAAGGTTGGACCGCGCCCGGGATCTTGAGGTTGGAGACGGAGAAGCCGACGAGGCCGGCCTTGGGCTTGCCACCGCGGCCGGTGGCGCCCTCGTCGCGGATCTCGCCGCCGGAGCCGGTGGCGGCACCGGGGAAAGGGGAGATGGCGGTGGGGTGGTTGTGCGTCTCGACCTTGCAGAGGATGTGGATGGGTTCGTCGTGCGCGGCGTATTCGTGCGTCTGCGGATCGGCGAAGAAGCGTCCGCCGCGGGTGCCGGCGAAGACGGCGGCGTTGTCCTTATAGGCGGAGAGAATACCCTCGGAGTGGAGCGCGTGGGTGTTCTTGATCATCTGGAACAGCGACAAGTCCTGCGGTTGGCCGTCGATGGTCCAGGTGGCGTTGAAAATTTTGTGGCGACAGTGCTCGGAGTTGGCCTGGGCAAACATCATCAGCTCGATGTCGTTGGGGTCGCGGCCGAGGGCGGTGAAGGCGTCGACGAGGTAGTCGATCTCGTCGTCGGCGAGGGCGAGGCCGAGGTAGTGGTTGGCGACGACGAGCGCGGAGCGGCCGGCGGAGAGCACCGGCACGGTGTTCATGGGCTTGGGCTCGCCGTGGCGAAAGAGCGCGGCGCAGGAGTCGAGGTCGCCGAAGACGGTTTCCGTCATCCGGTCGTGGAGTTTGGCGCGGAGGGTCTGGAGTTGCGCGGGATCGAGCGGCGAAAGCGGAAAGGTGGCGGCGGTGCCGAGATCGACGGTGTAGGCGATGACGCGCTCTATGCGGGTGACGGCGGCGAGGCCGCAGATGCGGGCGATGTCGGTGGCCTTGGACGACCAAGGGGAAATGGTGCCGGGGCGGGGGGCGACGATCTGGACGAGGCCGGTGACGGAGGAGGCGGCGCGGCGCGGACCATAGGTGAGGAGCTGGTCGAGGACGGCGCGCTCGGAGGTGGAGAGCGCGGCGGAAGTTTCGACAATGTGGGAAAACTCGGCACCGACGGCCCGGACGGGCAGGCCGGCCACGATAAGCCCGTCGAGGAGTTTCCGGAGGCGAAACGGAGAGAAGGCGGGGGAGCCGCGGAGGATCAGCATGGTTGGAAAGCGCGATATTTCGGGACATCACGGGTGCGGTCAAGGGGCGGTCGCGACGCAGAAAAACTCTTAAGACGCAAAGGGCCGAGAAAGCCGTTGACGAATGCGGACGGGCCTTCGAGATGACCGTTTTTTATGAGGAGCGAGCAGCGATTCGTGTTCAGTGAAGGTCCTGCCTTTGGGGGCCGGGTCGCGCGCAGGTTGTCGACCCGCTTATGAGCGACCGGATCACCCACGAATGCGGTATCGCGCTGGTGCGGCTGCTGAAGCCGCTCGCCCATTATCAGGAAAAATACGGGACACCGCTGTGGGGTTTCACGAAGCTGTTTTTGCTGATGGAAAAACAGCACAACCGCGGGCAGGACGGAGCGGGCGTGTCGTGCGTGAAACTCGATGTGCCGGCGGGGGAGCCCTTCATGTTTCGCGAGCGCTGCGTGAAGAGCAACCCGCTCGACAGGATCTTCAAAAACCTGCTCGGCCAGTATAACGAAAAAACCGCCGACGGAACGATTCACCCCGAGTTTGCCGAGACGGTGAAACGGTATTTCGACTTCGGCGGCGAGCTGCTGATGGGACACCTGCGCTACGGAACCAGCGGCGGCTACAACCTCAGCTCCTGCCATCCGTTTTTCCGGCGCTCGCCATGGCCGACGCGCAATTTGGCTCTCTGCGGGAATTTCAACCTCACCAACACGGCCGAGTTGAATGCGTCGCTGACGGCGATGGGCCAGCACCCGATCTACGCCACGGACACGCAGGCCATCTTGGAGAAAATCGGCTTCTTCCTCGATGAAGAGCACGAGGACATCTACCGGTTCCTCCGCACGCGGAATCTCCAAGGCGAGGAACTCTCCCGCCGCATCAGCGAGGATCTCGATGTGGCCCGTGTGATCAAGCGCGCCTCGGAGAAATGGGACGGCGGCTACACGCTCTGCGGTCAGATCGGCAACGGCGACGCCTTCGTGGCGCGCGATCCCTCGGGCATCAGGCCGGCGTTTTATTTTCAGAACGACGAGGTCATCGCCTTCGCCAGCGAACGGGCGCCTTTGATGACGGTGTTCGATCTCGCGGTCGAGCAGGTGCGCGAGGTGAC
>JBDNFZ010000140.1:0-3203 GCA_041689555.1 Opitutaceae bacterium
CTGTTCGGTCTCCTCCTCTACCCGCCCCTCCCCTCGACCGCTTTCCACCCCATGAAAAAAATCCGCCTCGTTCTCCTCCTCGCCTTCGCGTTTGTCGCCGCCCTCCGCGCCGAACTCCGTCTCCCCGCCATCATCGGCGACCACATGGTCCTGCAACAAAAGCAGGCCAATCCCGTCTGGGGCTGGGACACCCCGGGCACCGCCGTCACGGTCGCCTTCGCCGGGAAAGACTACGCCGCCACCGCCGGCGCCGACGGCCGTTGGACCGTCAAGCTCGACGCCCAGACCGCCAACAAGACCCCGCAGGCCCTCACCATCACCGCCGGCACCGCGAAGCGCGTCCTGCAGGACATCCTCATCGGCGAGGTCTGGATGTGCTCCGGCCAGTCCAACATGCAGTGGTCCCTTGGGCAGACCTACACCGGCGACATCGAGGGTGCCGGCGCCCGCCGCCCAAACCTCCGCATCGTCTCCGTGCCCCAAGTCGGGACGCAGGAATTAAAATCCGATTTCAAGGGCCGGTGGGAAATCGCCGACTCCGCCAACTTGAAAAGTTTCAGCGCCATCGGCTACATCTACGGCCGTTACCTGCACGATATCCTCGATGTGCCCGTCGGCCTCATCGACAACGCTTGGGGCGGTTCCGCCGCCGAGGCTTGGGTGCGGCGCGAGACCATCGAGCAGGATCCGCGCTTCGCCTCCCTCCTCGAGTCCACCCGCAAGCGCGAGGCCGCCCTCGCCGATCCCGTCCGCGTCGCCGCCGACGCCGAGGCCGCGACCGCCAAGTGGAAACTCGCCGTCGAGGCCGCCAAAGCCGCCGGCACCAACCCGCCCAACGCACCCGCACTGCCTAACGCCTGGCTCACTGGCAACGCCCGCCCGGGCAATATCTTTGCCGGCGTCGTTCACCCCACCCTCGGCTACGGGATGAAGGGCGTCATCTGGTATCAGGGCGAATCCAACGCCAGCCGCGCCTACGAACACGGGCAGCTTTTCCCTTTCCTCATCGAGCAATGGCGCAAGGAGCAGGGTCAGGGCGACTTCTCGTTCTACTGGGCGCAACTCGCCGATTTTAAAGCCGAGGCCGCCGCGCCCGGCGACAGCGACTGGGCCGAACTTCGCGAGACGCAGACCCGGACCCTCCGCCTGCCCAACACCGGTCAGGCCGTGATCATCGACCTCGGCGAGGCCCGCGACATCCACCCGCGCAACAAATACGACGTCGCCTCGCGCCTCGTGCGCTGGGCGCTCGTGCAGGACTACGGCCTCAAATTCCCCTACCGCAGCCCGGAGTATCGCAGCATGGAGGCCACCGGCAACAAAGTGACCGTCACCCTCGATTGCTTCGGCGGCAAACTCCGCGCCTTCGACGTCACCGAGGTCCGCGGCTTCGCGATCTGCGGCGCCGACCGCGTCTGGCGTTGGGCCCAAGCCAAAATCACCGGCGACAACCAAGTCGAAGTCTCGAGCGAGGAAGTCCTCGCCCCGGTCGCCGTCCGCTACGCTTGGGCCGACAATCCCGTCTGCAACCTTTACTCCGCCGACGGCCTGCCCGTGACGCCCTTCCGCACCGACGATTTCGAGATGATCACAAAGCCCAACGGCTAGGCCTCGGCCTTGGGCTGGCAACGTGAACAGGGAACTCGGGAAATCAGGAGCGGAGGAAGCGGTCCGAAATAACTCCCGACCGGTTCGCCGGGGAAATCCCCGCAAACCCGCCGGCTGCGTCTCGCTTTTCTGCTCCGCCAAATTCTCGCCCCGACTCCGTTCCTGATTTCCTGGATTCCCTATCCCGCCCACATGCACCGTCGCTCCTTCCGCTCCGCGCTCGCGCTGCACGTGATCTTCGCGCTCGCCGCGGCCCTGCTCCCGGTCGTCGCCGCAACGCACGCCGCGCCCGCCCCGACCCTCCGCGTTCTCACCTACAATCTCCACCACGGCGAGGGCGTCGACGGCAAACTCGACCTCGTCCGCATCGCCGCCGTCATCACCGCCGCCCGCGCCGACGTCGTCGCCCTTCAGGAAGTGGATCAGAAAGCCAAACGCACCGGCGGCGTCGACCAAGCCGCCGAGCTCGCGCACCTCACCGGCCTGCACGTCGCCTACGGCAAAGCCATGGATTTTCAGGGCGGCGCCTACGGGCAGGCCTTCCTCAGCCGCTGGCCCCTGAGCGACTTCACCGTGCACCCGCTCCCCAACCCCGCCCAAGTCGAGCCGCGCATCGCGATCTCCGCCACCGTGCGCCCGCCCGGACAACGCGCGTTCCGCTTCGTCGGCACCCACCTCGAAGCCACGCGCGATGACAACGCCCGCTGGCAACAAGCCGGCCGCCTCATCGAACTCTTCGGCACCGATGCGACGCCCACCCTGCTCGTCGGCGATTTCAACGCCCGCCCCGAGACGCGCATCATGCAGGCCCTTCTAAAATCGTTCGCCGATGCTTCGGCGGCGTCCCCCGCCCCCACCATCCCCGCCGAAAAGCCGACCGGCCGCATCGACTTTGTTCTCCTCCGCCCTGCGACCGCTTGGCGCGTCCTCTCCTCCACGGTCATCCCCGAAGCCGTCGCGTCCGACCACCGCCCACTGCTGGTGGAACTGACACCGACCGCGGCACCGTGACTGCGTCCTCCTCACCACCGGCCAGAGCGCGTTTTGAATTCCGGCGGCGGGGCGCGATAAACCTTACGGCTGCGCTCCGCCCAGCACCGGCTGCGTCCACGCAGACTCAAACTCCTCGGCCACACTGCCGTTCACTTTTGGCTTCGAAGAAATCACCCGCGCGCGCACGTAGATCTCGTCACCCTTAAGCGTATAGCTCGCCGTCGCCCCCTTCACCTCGGCGAGCACGGCACCCACGTCTTTGCTGTAGCGGTGATGGGGCAGCGTCTTTGCCGCCGCGCCCTCCTTGGCCGGAAGCAAGCGGCGGGGCGGGTCGTAGCCGCGCCGCGTGCCGATAAACTGCGTCACGTAGGAAACCCCGGCTTCGGCCTGAATCTCGAGCGCGAGTCGGTCGGCCGTTCGCCGCACGTCGGCGAGCACCACGCCGGAGGTCGCATTAAAATCAGTCCCGTCCCATGAGAGTCGGACGCGCTGATGCAACTCCCTGCGCGGGAGCGCGAGCAGGGGTGAATTCAAGCGAGGTGCGATTGATGATTTTCGGAGCGGAAAAGTTTGTTACTGGGCGGGCGTCACGCGTGCTGTCC
>JBDNFZ010000141.1:0-5374 GCA_041689555.1 Opitutaceae bacterium
CTTCGTCACCGCCAATCTCGTCAGCCCCGGCGGCTCGCCGAAAAAGCAAAACCTGAAGAGCACCCCCGCCAATTCGCTCTTCCAGAATCCGACCATCGTGACCCCCGCCAGCGCCGAAGCCCGCACCCGCGACGGCAACAAGTAAACCCAACCCGGAGACCCCGTCATGACCACAATTCCCTCCGAGGTGGATCGCGTTGACTCCAACGCGATTTCCCGCCCGCCCGCGTTTTTCCGCCGCCCCGCCCGCCGCATCCTCGCCGCCGCGCTCGCCCTCGTCGCCTTTGCCTGCGCCCCGCTCGCCCGCGCCACGCCTTCAATTTCCATCACACCGCCCACGGTTCCGACCGTTGTTACTTCCGCCATAATTATTTCGGCCACCGCGACCGCTACGGCCGCCAGCGGCGGTGTCACCCCGGTTATCGCCTCCGTTCAGTTTTTTGACAATGGCGTCAGTATTGGCACGATCGGCGGCATTTCGCCGTTTTCAATAAACTGGCTTCCGACCTCTGCTGGCGTCCACACGATTACGGCCACGGTCACTGACAACTCAGTCCCCACCACCAGCACGACGCCTTCCGTCAATACGGCTACCGCCACGACCATAGTGAATCTCACGACCGTGCGCACGGTCACCGTAACTTCGCCTGCTGCCAATTCTACCGTCGCGCAAAACTCCTCGATCTTCCTGCGCTCTACGCCCGTTCTTTCCGATACCGTGATCGCGAGCGTTCAGTTCAAAGTCGATGGCGTGAATGTTGGACCCGCGATCACCGCCTCCCCCTACAACGCTGCCGTCGTTCTCTCTGCCGCAAACGGCTTTACCGTGGGCGCCCGCACTCTAACCGCCGTGGCCACCAACGGCGACGGCAGTATCACTTCTACCTCCGCAGGCACCGCACTCAATGTCGCGGCCGTCGTCGGCACGGTCCCTACGATCTCCCTCAGTTCTTCAGTTTCCGGCAGCGTAACCGTGAATCAAAACGTCATCCTGTCCGCGACCGCGACCGACACGGACGGGTTCATCCCCAGCACGGCCGGCGGTGGCGTCACCTTCTTTGTCGATGGCGACCCCGTTGTTCCGGTTGGCACGGGTGAAACCAATCCCGATTTGGTCGCGCCTTACTCGGTCACGTGGAGGCCCACCGTTGCCAAGTCCTATTCTGTCCGCGCCCAGACCACCGACGACAAAAATAACACCGTCCTTTCTTCGGCGCTCACAATCGTCGCCGCTACGACCACCACTGCACCCGCCGTGACTCTTACGAGCCCGACGACTGGCTCTTCGTTGTCGGTGGGTTCTGTAACTTCGCTCACCGCCACCGCCGCTGGGAACTCCGGCGCTACCGTCACCAAGGTCGATTTTCTCGCAGGCACGACCGTCCTCGGCACCGCCACTACCGCTCCCTACCAGTTCTCATGGACGCCGACTGCGGCGGGCACGTTTTTGCTCACCGCACGCGTGACCGATTCGAACGGGGCAGTCGTCTCCTCTACGGCCGCGAGCGTCACCGTATCGGCAACCGCTCCTTCGGTCGCGATCACTTCACCGGTCAACGGCGGATCCTTCACCGTCGGCGTGGCGGGCGATGTCACCGCCAATCCTGTCGCCAACGGCGGCGCGACCGTGAGCCGCGTCGATTTCTTTTCCGGCACCACCGCCATCGGAACATCCCTCGTAGCGCCCTACACGGTCTCGTGGACGCCCGCCACCGCCGGAACCAATGCTCTCACCGCCCGCGTCACCGATTCTAACAATACCGTTGTCACCTCCGCTATCGTCAACGTCACCGTCAATGCGTCGACGGCTCCGACCGTGAGCATCACCGCCCCCACCACAGGCACCGTGGTTGCGGTCAATTCTGCTGTTACGGTCACCGCCGCCGCTACTCCCGGAGCGGGAGCAACCGTCGCTCAAGTCCAGTTCTTGGTCGGAACTACGGTTATCGGCACAGTCAATACGGCTCCCTACACGGTGGTTTGGACGCCTACTGTGGCCGGCAATTTTTCTCTTACCGCCCGAGTTCTTGATTCTGCTAATACCGCCGTTACCTCCGCCGCAGTCACCGTCACAGCGGCAAATACCACCGCCGTCTCCCTTACCGCCCCCGCCAACAACTCTGCGGCCGCCACCGGCACCGCCGTCACGCTCACCGCCAGCGCCACCGCCGGCACCGGAGCCACGATTTCATCCGTCGCCTTCTTCGCCAACGGCGTCGCCATCGGCTCTGCCGTGACCACCGCGCCCTACACGCTCGCGTGGACGCCCGCCGCCGCCGGTGCGATCGCGATCACCGCCCGCGCCACCGATTCCCTTAGCGCCTCCGCCACCTCCGCCGCCGTCACCGTCAACGTCTCCGATTCCGCCGCCCCCGCCATCACGCTTACGCTTTCACCCGGGGTCGCCCCAGCCACGCCCTTTCCGGTCGGCGCCACCCGCTTCGTCCTCGCCTCCGTTACGCCCGGTCTCGGCCGCGCCATCGTGAGAGTCGAATTTTTCATCGACGGTGCCAAGGTCTCGGAAAGAACCACCGCCCCCTACGGCTACAAATACACCGCGCCCGCCGCCACCGGCACCTACGCCCTCACCGCCCGCGCCACCGACAACGCCGGCCTCACGCGCGACTCCGTCGCCACCACTCTCACCGTGACCAGCGCCGTCGGCTCCCCGCCCACCGCCGTGCTCATCAGCCCCGGTAACAACGCCACCGCCATCCCCGGCACCGCCGTGAGCCTCGCCGCCACCGCCCAAGCCGTCGGTGGTTCCATCGCCGGCGTCCAGTTCTATGCCAACGGCGCCGTCGTCGGTGCCCCCGTCACCGTCTCCCCCTACACCGGCTCCTTCACGCCTCCCGCCGCCGGCACCTACGTCATCGAGGCCGTCGCCACCGATGATCGTGGCAACACCACCGTCACCAACTCCGCGACCATCACCGCCGCATTCTCCGCGCCCACCATCGCCCTCACCGCGCCCACCGGCACCTTGATTTCGCCCACCCGCGCCACTCCCGGCGTGCCCTTCACCCTCGCCGCCACCGCCGCCGGCGGCAGCAACGCCTCCGTGCTGCTCGTCGAGTTTCTCGTCGGCGGAAACGTCGTCGGCAGCCGCACCGCGCCCACCGTGGTCAACGGCAGCACCTACTCCTTCCTCTGGACGCCCTCAGCCGCCCAGGTCGGCAGCGCCATCATCACCGCCCGCGTCACCGATACCAATTCCCTCTCCACCGCCTCCGCTCCCGCCTACGTCAGCGTCGTCACCCTCACGACCCCGCCGCCGGTGATCACGGGGGTCGCCGTCAATCCCGGCGCCGCGCTCAACCTCCAGACGCTCTCCGTCGCCAACCTCGTCGCCACCGTCGCCCCCGGCAATACCGCCCGCACCATCGCCGGCGTCGAGTTTTTCCTCAGCGACGGCGTCAACGCCACCCGCGTCGGCAACGGCGTGCGCGAAACCGCCACCGGTAATCTCTACCGCCTCGTCTACCTCCTCGATTCCTTCGACCGCTCCGCCATCACCCCCAACGCCAACGGCGGCTTCCCGGTCCAGCTCTTCGTCATCGCCCGCGACGACCTCGGTGTCCAGACCCAGTCCGGCCTCGTCAACCTCGTGCTCAATCCCTCGTCGAGCGCCCCCCCCGCGATCCAGATCCAGTCTCTCGCCGGTGGCCCCAACGCCACCACCGCCACCATCGCCCAAGGCAACGCCTTTCAGCTTCTCGCGCTCCCGTCCGACGCCGACGGCTCCGTCGCCTCCATCCAACTCTACTCGAACGGCGTCCCCTCCGGCGCGGCCCAGCTCAACCCGACCAACGGCGGCTTCTCCCTCTTCAATTTCAACCCCGCCGCCGCCGGCGTCTACCGGTTGTTTGTCGCCGTCACCGACGACACCGCCAACACCAACCTCTCCTCCGTCTTCACGCTCACGGTCACCGCCACCATCGCCCCCGTCGTCACCCTTAATCGCCCCGTCGACAACACGACCGTCACCAACGTCGGCGCGCCCACCTACCTCGACGCCACCGTCACCCTCGTCGACCAGACGCTCACCCCGACCGTGCAGTTCACCGTCTCTGGCTCCGGCGGCCGACCCGTTCCCGCCATCAACGCCAACCGCGTCGGCACCACCACCACCTATCGCGGCATTTTTATCAACGCCACCGCCGACACCTACACCATCGCCGCGACCGCCAGCGTGGCGAACGGCACCATCTCCGCCACCAGCGCCGTCAGCCGCACCGTGCGCCTCACCAACGCCTCCGGCAACCTCCCCACCATCGCTCTCACCGGCTTCCCCGGCACCGCCACCAGCGCCTCCACCGTCAACCTCCTCGCCACCGCGACCGATTCCGACGGCAGCGTCGCCTCCGTCGAATTTTTCCTGAATCGCAACAGCATCGGTTTCGCCGAGCGCCAGCAACTCACCAACCTCTGGCGCATCACCACGAGCTTCGCCGGGCTCGTCGTGCCTGCCGGCTACGAGGTCCAGGCCATCGCCCGCGACAACGCCGGCAACGCCGCCGCCACCCCCGTCGCCACCCTCAGCCTCACCGCCGCCACCAGCGCCGCACCCACCGTCCGGATCGGCACCTCCGCCCCCACCGTCGCCTTTGGCCGCACCCTCGCCCTCACCGCCACCGGCTCCGACGCCGACGGCACGATCGCCTCGGTCCAGTATTTCTCCAACGGGACCAGCATCGGCATCAGCAATACTCGCCCGCTCTCTCCCGTCACGTTCACGGGATCCTCCGCCGGCACCTTCAGCGTTTACGCCGTCGCCAGCGATGCCACCGGCAACACCGCCGTCTCCAACAACCTCACGATCACCGTCAAGCCCGACAACCCCCTCCTGGATGACACCGCCTTCATCCTCCAGACCTCGATCGATCTTGCCAACGCCACTCCCAGCGCCGTCGTCCTCGCCGCCTACGAGATCCAGCTCGCCACCGGTGCCCTCACCCGCGCCCGGCTCGCCGTCGCCGTGGCCACCAACAACGGCGCCCTCAACAACGGCAATTTCAACAACACCGCCAACGCCCTCGCCGCCTACTGGCTCCTCATGGGCGAGTGGCCCACCACCGCCAACTACACCACGATCTTCAACAACCGCGGCAGCCTCCCCAACGTCTGCGGCGCCATCATCAACTCCGACGATTATCGCCTCAAATACGGTGCGACCCCCACCGCCGCCCTGCTCAACAACCCCAACGGCGTCCTGCCCGCCGCCACCTTCCTTCGGCGCCTTCACGCCGCCGCCGGGATGCCCGCGCCTTCCCAACTCGAGATCCTGCGCTTCATGAGCAACGACACCGCCAACGTGTCCCTCGGCATCGGTCGCGGTTATCAGGTCGCCGGCGTCGGCCTCAACACCGCCATC
>JBDNFZ010000142.1:0-7712 GCA_041689555.1 Opitutaceae bacterium
CCGCCCGACGCCCTCGCCGCCATCGTCGAGGCCTCGCCGATCACCTGCACGCACTTCGACGCCTTCCGCTTTTTCACCGCGCCCGCCCGTCCGCTCAACAACCTCCAGCCCACGCGCGAAACCACCCCGCAACACGAGCAACGCGGCTGCCTCCACGCCGGCATGGACCTCTACAAATGGTCCTTCAAACTCGCCCCGTTCACCCCCAGCGAACTCGTCGCCGACTGCTTCGAACTCGCCTGCGCCATCCGCGAGACCGACATGCGCGCGAGCCCCTACGACTTCGCCGCCCTCGGCTACCCGCCCATCGCCATCGAAACCCCCGCCGGCCGCGCCGAGTATGAGCAACACCAACGCGCCTTCGCCGCCCGCGGCGACCCCCTCCGCGCCCGCCTCATCGCCGTCTGTGATCGGCTGCTTGCATCCTAGACCACCCTCTGACGAGACTTCCGCCGATGAGGACCAGAGAATTTATCCGCGAGTTGGATCGATTGACCGCGATGGTCACAACGCCGCCGCTGGTGAAAAAACTCGGGCGCGTCGCGAATGGCCCCTCACGCGAGAGTCTTTATCTCGGCACGGTCCTCCCAAAACCGTCTTCCCAATCTCACGCCGAACTAGCTGTTTTTTTTGAAAAAGTTCGCTCCGGTGTTATCGACAAGCTCGGCGGTGCCGACTGGCTTAAGAAAGTTCCCGCGCATGATCCTCTACGCTGCTCCATTGGTCTCTTTGAAACCATTGACCTTAGCTTTCGCGAAACCGCCCACACGCGCATGCTCGCTTGGCTCATGGACCCCAGCAAAGAACACGGATTCGGCGACGTCCTGGTTTCGGTCTTCTTGCAAAAAGTCTTCCGACTTAAATCCCGTCCAAGACTGAAGGAAGTGGCCATCCGAAGTGAGGTCATAACCAGTGATCAAAAAGGCCGGCTTGATGTCCATTTGGGCGGTAAATGGAGCGCCACCGATAGGGCGAGCACGCGATGGGAGGTCATATTGGAGGCCAAGATCCACGCGGACGAAGGTGACGAACAATGCTCGCGATATGAGACTGAGGTCCAAGTCCGCCGTGATTCTTACAGCGAGCGAGTCCTCGTCTTTCTCACACCTGACGGCCGCCCACCGGCAACCAACTCCATCAACGCAGATCGGCCATGGGAAAGCCTGTCTTTTCTCGATCTATTGGCGTTGTTCCGACCAGAGCTAGCCGCGCTAACGGAAAGGCCGGGTTTTTATATGATACGCCACTACATGGCCGGAGTTCTTAAAAATCTTTATCGTATCAATTGTGGAGAAAATCAGGCCGCCCTCGAAGGCTCGAATATCTATCAAATCAGCGACTACCTGTCGCCTGCGACCTAAGGAAGAACCTACTTATGACCGAAGTCGGAAAATCACTGGTGTTCTGTTTAAAATATTATCCAGAAATGGAGTCTCTCGACGGTGAAGCGAAAACACCGATTTCGAAAGCCCTTCCCGGACACCCCCATTCCGCTTCGATAAAGGAAAAGATCGATAGGATTCGTAACTCTGCGGGGAAGGAAGCGGCCGATCTCATCCATCTCTGCGCGGATGCTTGGCTACACGACCTAAAATCTACGACAGGCATGGAACTCCGCTCTCCAAAGCGGGCCGCTACGGAAAAAAGATGGGGGCTAGAAGTAACCCTTGGCTCCAAACCCAGCACTCACCAGATCGGCATTTGGATAAATCAGGAAGGACTGACGCCTTGGGTTTGGTGCCGCGGCGGACAAGCCGTTGAAAAAAATATTCAGAGACTTTTCGGACGGGTGGAAACTTTCGGTTCGAAAGCACGCGAGGCTACGAGCGGAGCTGTGGCTCTAAAAACAACCAAGATAGACTGGAATTCTGCTAAAGATTTCACACTCGATGCAGCCCCCATAGTCGAGCGGACGAAAAAGACGCTCAAAGCGATCAACCCCGAGTTCATCGCCAAGTTTCGCCTACTTTGAGCTGTCCGACAGCACCTAACAACTCGCCGAGCCTTCACCGACTCCCTCCGTTATCACATCGCTCCCACAACCGCCTCCGCCCTTGTGCAACTCTTCTGACGCGCCTGCATCACCTGCATGAAAACCACCCTCGATCTCGATCAAGACGTGCTCCTTGCCGCCAAGAAGATCCCCGCGCGCTCGAAACGCACTACCGGCGCCGTCATTTCCGAGGTCTTCCGCCGCGGCCTCCACCCCGCCCCGCCCACCGCCCGCAGTCCGGCTAAAGAACTGGCCGCGGGCTTCGAGGTCATCCCCGCCAACGGTCGAGTGGTCACCAACGAGCTTGTCCGCCGGCTCCACGATCAAGCCGAGAACCCGTAGTTGAGAAACGCCCCGACCAAATCCCGCTCGGCCGTCGAGCGGACGATCAGCGGCCAGCTCGTTTCGAATCCAGCACCCGGCGCTTGACCTCTTCCCACGCCAAGCCTTCGCGGGGATTGGCGAGGTAGTCCTGATAGCGGCGATCTAGTTCGGCTTTGAGCGTCTCGCACAATGGAGTCCGCTCGGGCGAACGGGCCAGATCGTCCCACAGCGATTCGACGAGCTGCAGCTTCTCCGCAAACGGCAGCTCGCGCACGGCGTCAGTCAAAGAGGAACTCATGCCCGTGAGATACTCGACGCAGGCCCTCGGTCAACGTGCCGGTTGGGCGGTTGTCTTTCGCGCCGGCACACCCCTTGATCCCCACCCCTCAACCATGACACGCCCACCCCGCTCCCGACTCTCTCACTTCTTCTCGCTCTCGATCTTCTCCGCCTTCGCCATCCTCGCGCTCCTCCCCGCCCCGGTCGCCCGCGCCCAAGACCCCGCCGCCAACGCCGAGCGCCGTGTCCGCGCCCACACCACGTTTCTCGCCGACGACCTCATGGAGGGCCGCGGCACCGGCACGCGCGGTCACGGTCTCGCGATGAACTACGTCGCCGCCCAGTTCCTGCGCATCGGCCTCGAGCCTGCTGGCGAGAACGGCTACCAGCAACCGCTCGCCCTCCGCGAATCCCGCCGCGACCTCGAAGCCGGCCGTCTCATCCTCCGCCACGCCGGCACCGAGGTCGTGCTCGCGCCGGTCAACGCCATGGTCGCCGGTCCCGCCGCCGGCACCGCCGCCGGCGAGGTCACCGCGCCCGCCGTCTTCGTCGGCTTCGGCATCCACGCCCCCGAGAGCGGCTACTCCGATTTTGCCACCGGCATCGACGTGCGCGGCAAGATCGCCGTCATCCTCACCGGTTCCCCCAAAAGCCTGCCCAACACCGCCAAGGCCCACTACTCCCGCGAGAAAACCGCCGAGCTCGTCCGCCGCGGCGCCGTCGGCATCGTCTCCGTCTTCACCCCTGCCGAGGAGCGCCGCACCCCGTGGGCCTTCGTCGTCAACGCCTCCCGTTTTGCCTCGATGCGCCTGATCAACCCCGACGGTTCGCTCTACGAGGCGTTCCCCGAGATTCGCGGCACCGCCACCGTCAGCCGCGCCGCCGGCACCGCCCTCTTCAAGCACGCCTCGCGCACCCTCGACGCGGTCTTCGCCGCCGCCGAGCGCAGCGAGCCCCAAGCCTTCCCCCTCGATCTCGAAATCACCGTCGGCGGCCGCGCGGCCCTGACCGACATCGTCAGCGCCAACGTCCTCGGCTGGCTCCCCGGCACCGATCCCGCGCTCGCCGGCGAGCCCATCGTCGTCACCGCCCACCTCGACCACCTTGGCATCGGCCCGGCGATCGCCGGCGACGCCATCTACAACGGCGCCGTCGACAACGCCCTCGGCACCGCCGCCATCATCGAGGCCGCCGAGCAGCTCGCCGCCGCCCCGCGCTCGCGCCGCCCCGTGCTCTTCGCCGCGCTCACCGCCGAGGAGAAAGGCCTGCTCGGCGCCTACCACCTCGTGCGCCATCCCCCCGCCCGCGTCCGCCGCTTCGCCGCCAACCTCAACTTCGACATGCCCGTTATCCTCGCCCCCGTGCGCGACATCACCGGCATCGGCGCCGAACACACCACCCTCGGCGCCTCCCTCGCCGTCGTCGCCGCCCGCCTCGGCTACTCGGTCAGTCCCGATCCCATGCCCGAAGAAGTCCTCTTCGTGCGCAGCGACCAATATCCTTTCATCCGCGCCGGCGTGCCCGCGCTCTTCATGAAAGCCGGCCAAAAGGGCCTCGATCCCGCCCAAGACCTCGTCGCCCTCGAAACCGACTTCCGGAGAACGCACTATCACAAACCCTCCGACGACCTCTCGCGCCCCATCCACTGGCCCTCCGCCGCCGCCTTCGCGCAACTGACCGCGGAGTTCATCCGCACCGTCGCCAACGACCCCGTCGCCCCCGCCTGGAAACCCGGCGATTTCTTCGGCACCCGCTTCGGCCCTGAAAAACACGCGCCGGCCAAACGTTAGCGCGCCGCGCTTGCGGCCGGACGCGAGTTGGGCTCATTTCGCCGCCATGAAGAAATCCCTCGGGTTCGCCGCACTCCTTGCCCTCGCCCTCATCCCCGGCGTCCGCGCCGTCGCCGCCGATCTCACCGGTAAGGTCACCGAGACCATGGACGCCGCCAGCTACACCTATGTCCTCATCGAAACCGGCTCGCAGAAATCCTGGGCCGCCGCCCCGCAGTTCGCCGTCAAGGTCGGCGACACCGTCACGATCAGCGACGTGATGCCGATGCGGAATTACGAGAGCAAGACGCTCAAGCGCACCTTCGACCTCGTGTATTTCACCGGCGACGTGAAGGTCAACGGCCTGCCTCCCAGGGCTCCCGCGCCCAAGACCGCCGCCCGGCCCCCGGGGCAGGCCAAAGCGCCCGCCGCTCCCGATCTCACCGGCATCACGCGCGCCGAAAACGGCCAGACCGTCGCCGAAATCATCACCGGCAAGGCGAAGTTCGCCGGCCAACCGATCGCCGTCCGCGGCCGCGTCGTGAAATTCAACGCCGCGATCCTCGGCAAAAACTGGCTGCACCTCCGCGACGGCTCCGGCGGCGCCGGCACCAACGACCTCACCGTCACCACCGCCGCCACCGTGAAAGTCGGCGACCTCGTGCTCGTGACCGGCAAGCTCTCCACCGACCGCGACTTCGGCGGCGGCTACACCTACGCCGTTATCGTCGAAGACGCGACCGTCGCCGCGCAGTGATTTCTCCGGTCGGCCCAAGGCCGTCGGCGTCTTCGGCTCCGGCTTAGCCCCCGACCCCGATGCCCCCCGCACCGCGTCCCTCCCCGTAGGCCGTCAGTCTTGCTGACGCCTTCCCCGCGTCGCCTTCCCGGGAAAAACTTCCCGCACCACCTCTGCCAGTTGCTTCGCCGTCGGCAGCTTAAACCGACCGCCGATGAAATCCGGACTTCTCAAGGTAGCGTCGGGACCTCCGGGCCCGACGGGATTGGTCGTCGGTTCCCCTCCAGCCGGGCCCGGAGATCCCGGCTCTACCTCAATTCACCCAAAGTCTGAAAACTACTGAGGCTCGCAAAACACGGTGACGATTGTGACCGAGAGTAGGGCGGACTTCAGTCCGCCTTTTTCAGAACGCCGAAAGCGAGCTGAAGCCCGCCCGCCCCGGATTCCCGTGTCATGATAGTGCGCGAGAATCCGTAAGGACGGTGGGGTTAACCCTCAACTCCGCCAGTAGAAGAGGCGGGTAACGCCTCCACTTCGTCCAAGACCACCAAGCGGTGTCCCCAAGGTATTTCTGCCACAAGCTGTCGCAGAATCATCAACGCCGTCGTCCCGCCGTGCAGCTGATACCGTCCCCGCATGGCCCCACGGTGATCCCTCAAACCGATACTCCGCGCTCAAACTAAAAAGAATCGAAGAGTCCTGGAGCCGCTTTTGAAGGAAATTCCTCCGTGCGTTCTTCACCTGCGGGTAGAGCGCCGACCGACTCCGGTTCTTCCGCCCGCCGCTCTGGTTTTTGCGATTCTTGTGCCTTTTTGCGGCCATCCTTCTGAGGGATTTAGGTTCAGTGGCCCGATTGTTTATCCGGTTTCAATTCGCGTTCTTTCGCGTGTTTCGCGGGCAACCGCAGCCTTCCGGCTCAGCCGATCCGGTCGCCAACGTCGGGCAAAATTCCCCGGTCGCCGGCTTCACCCGCCAATTCTTTCGACACGTCGAAAGGAATGCCTTGCCCGCTCCCTTCGCTGTTGGGATCGGCTCACCAAAAAGACAGATTTTCCTCCAAGCTCCGCTCGGAAAGTGGTGACCTCTTCTGCATCGTCCCGGCTCGGCTCTCAGCCGAACTCCTGCAGCTGAGAACCGCGGACGGACACGAATGCACGCGAATCTCGGGACGGGGTGAACAGGTTTCGTGGCTCCGTGTTTTTTCCCCATTTGGTGGGTAGCCCGAACCGCTCTCGATCAGGGGATTTCATTCGCGTCTCTTCGCGTTCATTCGCGGTTCAATTGAAAGCTTTCGGCTGAGCCCTCGACTCCCGGCTCCTCCCCTCAATTTCCCGACAAATCGCCCCCCAAGGCCTCCGCCGTCACTCCCATCGCTGCCAACAACGCGCGCGCCCGCGCCTGATCGTCGGGGGTCGCCGCCTTCGGCGGCAAAATCTGCGCGAAGCGCCCGCTGAAGCTCGTTGCCTCCGGCCCCGCGAATTCCCCGAACCCGAAAAACCCGCCCGCCCCCGTGCGGATGATCGGCAGCAGCTTCTGCCGACATCCCGTGCGCGACTCGCCCGTGAGGATCACGACTTCCTTGCGGTGCAGCGACTCCGACGGCGGCAACGTCAGGTCGAGCGTGCCGTCGGGCGAGGCCAGTTTCATCCACGCCTCCGCCATCAGCACCGCCGCCGTCGCCGCATGGGCGACACACAGCAACCGCGCGAGATTCGCGAAATTATCCTTCGCCCGCTCGTCCCGCAGCGAAGACGGCATGAAGTAAATCGGCCCGCCCGGCCCCGCCGCCAACAACGCCGGCATCACCCTCCCCTGCGCCCGCATCGAAAACAACGCCAAGTCCTCCGCCCGCGCGAACAGGTCGTCGAGTGATTGCGATGCGGTGTGGGACATCGTGATAGATCAGATCTGCGCGACGCGGTGGTGAAACACAGGGGAAGGCTGCACTTGAGAGTCCAGAGTTGAGAGCACAATCCTCAGAGGCCCGGCAGACGTGCGGATCCAGCGCCGAGAGACTCGCCTTTCGGTTTGGCTCTCAGCTCTCAGCCCTCAGCTCTCAGCTCTCAGCTCTCAGCTGCATTTCTCCTGCTCAGGCCCGATCGCGCAAGTAGCGCCTGATGGCCGCGTGGTCGCCGAGCGTCTTGATGACCGGCAGATCGCCGTCGCGCTCGAAGATCACCCGGATCCGCAGGCCTATTCGCGCCTCGTAAATCCCCCGGCGCAATTGGCGAAAACCCAAGCCGGCATGCACGTGAGGCCGCCCGAAAGCCGCCGGCAATCGCCGCAGGACCGTCCGCGCTTCCGCCTGTTCGTCAGGCTTGAGCCCGGCCAGCGCGAGGCTGACGTTTTTTTCGGCTGCGACGCGGAGCAAGGGGCAAAGTGGCGGCGAGTTCTTCGAGGGAGCGGAGAGAGCCGGCGGCCTTGGCCCGCTGGGTTTCTGCCTTGATCGCGGCGACCGCCCGATCCGCCTCGGCCCGGGTGAGACCGTATTCGGTTTCGATGTAATCGGCGGCTTGGATGGGCACCGGCCGGAGCGCCACGATCTGCGCGCCCACGACGACCCCGATTTCCTCGCCGCGCACCGCGCGGGCGAGCCAGTGGCCCAACCGGA